>JBDUAY010000498.1:0-4097 GCA_040004415.1 Bacteroidota bacterium
AAACGAAATACAGTTATATGAAAAAAAGATTAATTTTTATTGCAGTATCGTTCCTGCTCTGCCAAACAATGTATGCGCAGGATGCTGTTAAACCTGCATCAGCAGGCTTTGATACAATAAAGTCAGTACCGCATGGTAAAATTGATACACTGAGCTATGATTCTAAAACGGTGGGCGTGAAACGAAAGACACTTATTTATACACCACCCGGCTTTTCCAAAAACAAAAAATATCCCGTCCTCTATTTACTGCATGGCATTGGCGGTGATGAAAAAGAGTGGCTGAATGGCGGAAAGCCTCAGGTAATTTTAGATAACCTCTATGCCGGCGAAAAAATTGAACCGATGATAGTGGTGATGCCAAACGGGAGGGCCATGAAAGACGATCGTGCAACCGGCAATATTATGGCGCCGGATAAAGTTCAGGCATTTGCGAACTTTGAAAAAGATCTGCTGCATGATTTAATTCCTTTCATTGAAAAAAAATATCCCGTTATTGCAGACAAGGATCACAGGGCCATTGCGGGCCTTTCAATGGGTGGGGGGCAGTCGTTGAATTTTGGCCTCGGCAACCTGGATGTTTTTTCGTGGATAGGTGGATTTTCTTCTGCCCCCAATACCAAAACACCGCAGGAACTTGTGCCCGATGTAAACGCAGCGAAAGAAAAAATCAAACTGCTTTTTATTTCCTGCGGCGCCAGCGATGGATTAATCTCTTACAGTAAGAGAACGCATGATTACCTGGTGAAAAACGATATCCCGCATATTTATTTTATTGAACCCGGCGTGCATGATTTTAAGGTTTGGAAAAATGGACTGTATATGTTTTCTCAATTGCTTTTCAAACCAGTTGACCCTTCCACCTTTTCTAAATATCCTGTAGCCGGTGCGCCCGCAGCTACCAATATCCGTAATAGCGCATACCCACAGGTGATGAGCGACAGCCGGGTAAAGTTTAGTATAAAAGCGCCTGATGCACAGCGCGTACAAATTGACCTTAGTAAAAAGTATGATCTAGTAAAAGATGGCAGCGGTGTGTGGACGGTAACAACAGATTCTGTCAGCGAAGGATTTCATTATTACTCATTGCTCATAGATGGTGTGGCCGTGGCAGACCCTGCCAGTCAATCATTTTATGGTATGGGCAGAATGGCCAGCGGCATAGAAATACCATTTGCCGGTGGCGCTTATTATGCATTGCGTAACGTTCCGCATGGCGATATCAGAATTAAAAAATACTATTCTTCGGTTACAAATTCATGGAGACAACTGTATGTTTATACACCTCCGGGCTATGATTCAAATACGGTGACTAAATTTCCGGTGCTGTATATTTTACACGGTGGCGGTGAAGACGAAACAGGCTGGGCCACACAAGGCAAAACCGATTTGATTATTGATAACCTTATTGCTGCGGGAAAAGCAAGGGCCATGATAGTGGTGATGCCAGATGCAAATATTGGTGCAGGCGGCTTTAGTTCCAACGGCATTGAAAGCTCCTTAAAAACATTTGAAGCGGAAATGAAGAAAGTTATCATTCCTCTTGTTGACAAAAACTACCGAACGTTGGCGGATGCGAATGACCGTGCATTGGCAGGACTTTCACTGGGTGGAATGCACACGCTCTACACTGGAATTAATAATACGGATATGTTTGCCAGCCTGGGCGTGTTTAGCTCTGGTTGGATAATACCGATGATGAGTAAACTGGCGGACGATCAGTACGATTTTATGAAAACCAACACAGATAAAATCAATAGCAATCTTAAAGTACTCTGGTTATCTGAAGGCGGCCAGGAAGACATTGCTTATAAAAACGGCCAGATAATGCTTGGCAAGCTGGACGAACTAAAAATTAAACATACGTACTCCGAATACCCCGGTGGGCATAGCTGGCCGGTGTGGAGGAACAACCTGTATAATTTTGCGCAGCTGCTTTTTAAATAAATACAAATATGAAATTTATGACTCGTAAATTATTTTTTATTGGAATAGCATTGTTATTTGTAAGTCAGATGGCCTTTGCACAGCAAGCCACTACTGCAGAAAACACACTACCCAATGCTGGTAAATTGGTGCATGATAAACCAGTCGGCAAAGGCTGGGTAAACCTGCTCTCATCTCCGGATGACTGGAATTTTGAACCCCAGTTCTGGCAGTTTCAAAATAAAACACTGCATGGTGCTATGGCCAGGGAAAAAGAACATCATTACAGCTACACTAAAAAAGTGTATACTGATTTTGAATTGAATGTGCTGATAAAAATGGTGGGCGATTCAATAGCAAATTCAGGTGTTTGTATTCGCATAAATCCTACAAGCTGGGATAATGCACCAGGCTACCAGGTTGATATGGGAAAAGGGTACTGGGGCTGTTTATGGGAAGAAAGAAGAGGGAATATGGTGCAGAAATTTCCAGATTCCCTCGCGGCAAAAATCGTGAAGCAAAATGATTGGAACCATTATTACATAAAAGCAAAAGGACATCATATTGAGGCATGGCTGAACGGCGTAAAAACAATCGACATGCTGCACGAGGCCGGCTTCTCTGCAGGCAATATTGGTTTTCAACTTGACCATCAGCATAACACCACCACGGTAGATATAAAATCATTGTATATCAGGGAAGCAAATTAATTTTTCATTGTAAAGTTTTAAACGATTAACACGAAAACATGAAAAAAGAAAGTATAAAAAAGAACATACTTGCCTTGAGTATTTTTTGCCTGTTTACTGGCAGCGCCATCGCACAAACACCTGGCTTAACTATTGACTTTACGAAGCAGGGTGCCAGTGTAAGTCCTATGTTATATGGCCTGATGACAGAAGAAATCAATCATGCTTATGACGGTGGTTTATATGCAGAATTAATCCGCAACCGCATTTTTAAAGATAACAAAACCACACCTGAAGCCTGGAGCCTCGTTCGGACAGATTCCGGTTCAAAAGCCGCTATCAAACTCATAGGCTCAACAGAAGAAAATATTTCTCATGATGAACGCGGAAATGCTATCAATGGAGCGCTTTCCACCAGCCTCAGGCTTACCGTAGAAAAGGCCGGCGGACGGACCGGCATTGCCAATGCAGGTTACTGGGGTATTCCTGTACAACCTTCAACTACTTACAGGGCCTCCTTATATATAAAAGGCACGGATCGCAGAGAGGCTTTTCGTTGGCCCTGGGAGCCAAAACCCAACACACCGGCGTTGCCAATCATTGAAAACAATACTGCCGGACCAATGACGGTTTCCATTGAAAGCAATGATGGTAAAACGGTTTACGCAACAGGAACAATAAATCTCGAAAAAAGTATTTTCTGGAAAAAGTATGAATTAACATTAACTACAAAGGCAGATGCAAAGCCAACAACAGATGCAAGATTTGTTATTTCAACAGATCGCGTGGGGGTATATTATTTTAATCTTGTTTCGTTGTTCCCGCCTACTTACAACAATAAGCCAAATGGCTTCCGGCCAGACCTCATAAAAATGATGGCAGATATGAAGCCGAAATTTTTACGCTTTCCGGGTGGCAACTACCTGGAAGGGCCATTGATCACCGATGCCTTTCCCTGGAAGACAACTTTAGGTCCGCTGGAACAAAGGCCTGGTCACAAAGGCTCTTGGGGTTACCGGGCTTCTGATGGATTAGGATTGCCTGAATTTTTACAATGGTGTGAAGATATTGGCGCAGAACCGCTTTTAGCTGTGTATGCTGGTTATTCACTTAATAGCGATCATGTAGATGCAGGCCCACTTTTAGAACCCTACGTAGCGGATGCTTTGGATGAAATTGAATATGTGATGGGTGATGTAAATACGTATTGGGGAGCTAAACGTGCTGCTGACGGACACCCGGCACCATTTAAACTTACCTATATAGAAGTGGGTAACGAAGACTTTTTTGACAGATCCAATAGTTATGATGGAAGGTTCAAACAGTTCAGGGCTGCAATAGAAAAAAAATATCCATCATTGCATGTAATTTCTACCATTGATGAAAAACAATTTCCTAATCTGAAGATAACGGGAAATAACATACCTGAAGTGGTAGATGAACATTATTACCGTGATTCCTGGTCTATGTGGGAACATGCTTC
>JBDUAY010000499.1:0-4085 GCA_040004415.1 Bacteroidota bacterium
TTCATCAATAAACGCGGGAATAAGAAATACTTTACCGATTGCTGCACTGGCCATGTTGTGAGGTATTAAATATCAAAGATACCTGAGATGTCTGATGTCTGATTTTTTTATGTCTGATTTCTCAGGTTGCAGTCACTGTTTTTTTGCAGACAGTTTAATGAAAAGCCAGAAGATAATAGCGAATTGGTCTTTAGTTGTACTTCATCTAATGCAAGCCTGATTGATAAATATAAAACATATAGCACACGAGAAATCGGACACCCTCACATCAGAAATCAGACATCCTTCTCCTGGTAATACAAACTTATTGTAGCTGCTACTACCGCATAGGCTGGTGCCAGTACCCAGCCAATGATCGGAAGAAAATGCATCAGGTAAAAGACAAGTCCGTTGCCAATAGCCAACCCCTTACGGTTGCTGATAAATGCGACGCTTTGCGAAGGCGATAATTTATGCCGCTCACAACTGTAATCGAGCATAGAAAAACCATAGTAATAACATTCTACGAACATGGAGATTACCGGCGTTACCCATCCAACAACGGGTATAAAAGAGAGAATTAAGATAGAGACGGTATAAACTGTTTGCCAAAGCGCATTACGCAACGCCAGTTTAATACCACGCAACATATCTTTTAATAGTTGGGGCCAGCTGAAAGGATAGTCTGTTCCTTCCAGTAAGGCTTCTGTTTTTTCACTTAAATAGGCAAATACGGGTGAGCCAATGATCAGCCAGATATATTTAAAAAGAGAAAAGTAGAAAAACATCAGCAGTAGCCAAATCATAATCCCACCAATAGTAAAGAAAAACCCCAGCAGGCTGCTTTGCATTCTGTGCAACCATCTGCTGATGCCGGTAACACTACTTAATTGCTCAATAACGTTGCTGGCGCTTCGGCCAAAAAAATACATACTAACGCAAAACAATAGCATGTACACGATGCCAGGAATAATAATCCATTTCCACAAGCGGTGTTTGCTGATGAACTGGTGAGCTTTAAAATACGATTGTATAGCGGTTACAATTTCCTTTAGCACAGGTTGGATTATTGAGCTATAAATGTATTACTTTGAGGGCAGATGAAGATATTTTATTATGAAAAAACTACCCGCTTCATTTTATCACCGTACCAGTGTAGTGACCATTGCAAGGGAGTTATTGGGCAAGTTATTGGTTACTTTTTTTAATGGTGAACTAACAACGGGGCGTATCGTTGAAACAGAAGCGTACAACGGTGTTGGCGATAAAGCTTCGCATTCATATGGGGGACGGCGTACAAAAAGAACAGAAATTATGTATGCACCTGGCGGGGTTGCGTATGTGTACCTCTGTTATGGCATTCATCATCTTTTTAATGTGGTAACAAATGGGCAGGATACTCCCCATGCTATTTTAATAAGGGCTATTGAACCAGTTACCGGAATAGAAATCATGCTGGGAAGAATGAAAAAGGAAAAAGCTGATTATACCATTGGCCGCGGTCCTGGTAATGTTTCAAAAGCATTGGGTATTGATACAGCACATACCAGTTTATCACTACTGGGTGATGAAATTTATATTGCTGATGATGGCACAAAGATTACACCATCACAAATAGTCGCATCGCCAAGAATTGGAGTAGACTACGCAGCAGAGGATGCGCTGCTGCCTTACCGGTTTTATGTAAAAGCAAATCCGTATGTTAGCGGAAAGAAACAATTTAAATCCTGACATATTGCAAACACCGGAAGCTGTAAATAAAAAAACAACTGCGCAGGCTATTTTTACCAATCTTACTTTTTGGGTATTGATAGCAATCATTGCCGGCATATTGCTGGGGCAATATTATCCTGCTACTGCAATAAAAATGGAACTGCTTGGAAAGTGGTTTATTGAATTGATTAAATTTTTTATCGGCCCCATCATTTTCTTAACCATTGTGCTGGGCATTTGCGGCATGGGTAGTTTAAAAAAAGCCGGCAGGATAGGAATAAAATCATTGGTATATTTTGAAATTGTTACGACCATTTCTTTAATTATCGGCATTTTAGTAGCCAATATTATTCAGCCGGGGAAAATTAATAAAGCAGGTTTATCCATACAGGATGCATCGAAGTATACGTCCCATGCGGGCGAGGGCATCGACTGGAAAACTTTTCTTTCTGCAAATTCAACCCTGCAGGTTTTAATTATTGCTATCATCGCTGGCATTGCGCTCAGTTTTTATACGGGTGCCAGGAAAACCGATATTACCAACGGGCTTTCATTTTTATCCCGGTTGGTTTTTAAAGGATTAAAATATGTGATGTACCTGGCACCCATCGGGGCTTTTGGTGGCATGGCTTTCACCATTGGCAAATTTGGATTGCATACGCTGGTTCCATTGGGTAAATTAATGCTGACAGTTTATTGCACCATGCTAATATTTGTATTTGTCGTGCTGGGTTCTATTATGCGGTATTATAAAGAAAGCATCTGGCAGTTTTTGAAATATATTAAAGAGGAATTATTAATTGTATTGGGCACATCTTCTTCTGAAGCTGCGTTGCCTTCGATTATCAATAAGCTGGAGAAAATGGGTTGCAGTAAATCGGTTGTTGGATTAGTGGTGCCTGCTGGTTATTCATTCAATCTTGACGGAACCTCTATTTATCTTTCGATGTCTGTGATCTTTCTTGCACAATTGTATGATGTGCATTTATCCTGGGAAGAGATATTAAGTATCATTGGTATATTGATGCTTACTTCCAAAGGTGCTGCCGGCGTGGCCGGCAGCGGATTTATTGTGCTGGCGTCAACGCTCACGGCGATACATAAAATACCAGTGGAAGGGCTGGCTTTTTTATTGGGCGTTGATAAATTTATGAGTGAGGCCAGGGCCATCACCAATATTATTGGCAATGGTGTTGCTACAATTGTTATTTCAAAAAGCGAAAAAGAATTTTTGAAACCGGAGTTTGAAGTAGGTTGATTAAGGCCAATTAATAAACAGTGTTAACGAGATTAAATTTCATTGTGCCTGACCTATTATTTTGCATATCCGAATTAAAAAAACCCGCTGCTGATTTAATAGAAGATTTTATTAAAGTGGATGCAATTGAATCAGCAGAAACGGATACAATTGAATTTACCCCGCGCAGAATTGAATATCAGATCCGCGACTAATTCAGCCTAAAAATTTCTTTCAATTTTCAAATTGACTATCAATATCGTTTAGTTAAAGATTTTATTTTTTCTCAAATTTTATAACGATGCGTTTAGTTCCAGCGGAACTTCCTGTTTATAGCGTGCAAATTTATATTAGAACCGGCTCCAGCGGAGCCTCCTGTACTGCACAGGAAGCTCCGCTGGAGCTGATGTCAAAAGAGATTACTGAACTATAAACAGGACGTTCCCCTGGAACAGTTTGTACGAACTACCGCGAACAAGTATTGCTTAACTAGACGACATTGCCTGCGAGGGGTTAAATTAATATATGTTGTAAGCAACTGAATAATCAACTGTGAGTAATCAATCGATTAATGAAACGGGCAACAAAAAATAAAACCAATATTCAACATCCTCCGGGGTTGTAAAAAAGATGTATTACGCACCGCGGGCTGCACCCGCGGCTACTAAGATGTAAGCCTGCCCGGATGAACCTGCTCGGACGGGCCCTTCAGGCTTCGTGTATGGTTAATCATTATCTAATACTAATTCTATTTTCATGAAAATTTTAAAAGATTAAGCACGGCCATCAAGTAGCAGACCAAAGCTCCGTAAAGCGATGCCGTACAAGGGAGTGACACCCGTGCGAACGGTGTTCATCCGGGCGGGCAACAATGCCGCTCAAAAAACAAATGCCGGAATCAACGAAAAAGAAATTAAAACTTCGGACAGGGAATACCTTTTTTACCAGAGGCTGGTTTCTTAATGTAGATAAGTGAAACTTCCAAACCCCCGCGGCTTTGCGAACCAACTTTCAGGCTTGAATAGTTTACATCGTAGGTCATGCCGAGCCGGAAATCGCTCCATTCAAGTCCCATATACGGTATGATGGCATCATTAAAACGAACCCAGCTGCCGATGTAAAAATTGGTGGGTCTTATTTCATCGCTGTTGTCTAC
>JBDUAY010000116.1:0-13851 GCA_040004415.1 Bacteroidota bacterium
GGCATCATTGCAAAAGCAGCAGATACAACAATTGAGAATGTATAACCCAATCCCTTCAACAATACAATATATCTTTTGTTGTGAACGCCCAATGTTCTAAATGCACTTTGAAAACCGTGCATCAGGTGGTAAGCCAGTGAAATGCATCCCAATACATACAGAACAACGATAATCAAACTATTGTCGCCCTGGAAAACCCTGAGCATTTCAGCATACAGGTTATGAATTTCTTTTCCGTCCATATAGGTTACTGGCTCAAGTGCATGAACGCCCAGCATTCCACCAAAACGACTGGGGATCCAAAAATGAGATATATGCATAATCAGGAATAATAACAGCAGTGTACCCAGTAAACCCATGCTGCGGCTATACCATTTACTGCCACGATCTCCATAATTAACAGCATATTTTACCGGGCGACGGGTATTATTTTGTGCCGTCAGCACATAACCCTGGATGATATGAATGATGAAACCTGCAAATAAACCCACTTCCAGCAGCCGAATTACAATCATACTGCCCATAAAATGTGCGGCCTTGTTAAACATTTCACCCCCATCATTGGCCCAGATACAGGAATTTATTCCGACATGCACTACCAAAAATAAAATCAGGGAAATTCCGGTAAGTGCCATTACTAATTTTTTGCCTACCGATGATGTAAAAAATGCGGACCATTTCATTTGAGAAGTATTAATTAAAAAACAAACAGGGACTTTCTTTGTTTACTGCAGATAAGCGTATTATAAAAGCGAATTGCTGCAAAAATAACACAGGAAGCGTTAGTTCAATGACAATTACCCTTTTTTTTTGCAGCGGTTACGGCGCCGTTGCAAACCCTGTTCTAAATGACAGTAGTTTCTTATCTTAGCCGCCCTAAACTATAATGGAATGGCAAAAAAAGTGGAGGATTTTGATGCGAACCTTGCGGGTGAAGAAGGTCAGCAGGATGAAGCTAAAACCAGCTGGTTTAAACGGATTAAAAAGGGCATATTAACCACAACTGCGGAAAAGAAAGAAGCGCCTGAGGGATTATGGGTTAAATGTCCGGAATGTAATTATATATGCACGGTAAGTGAATTGCGTGAACATTTGTTTACTTGTCCAAAATGCAATCATCATCACCGCATTGGCAGCGATGAATATTTTGAAATATTGTTTGATAACAATGCGTACCAGGTGATGTTTGAAAACATCCGATCGAAAGATTTTCTGCATTTTACAGATTTGAAATCGTACGAGAAGCGGCTGGAGGAAACATGGGCAAAAACGGATATTACGGATTCGATACGCGTAGCTGCAGGAAAAGTGAAAGAGAACGATCTTGTTTTAGCCTGTATGGATTTTGAATTTATCGGCGGATCGCTCGGTAGTGTAATGGGTGAACGTATTTCAAGGGCAGCTGATTATTGTCTTGAGCACCGTACACCATTGATGATCATTTGTAAAAGTGGTGGGGCAAGAATGATGGAAAGCGCTTTTTCATTGATGCAACTGGCAAAAGTTTCCGGCAAGCTATCACAACTTACGGATGCAAAGATTCCATACATCTCTTTATTAACGGATCCATCATTTGGCGGCATCTCCGCTTCGTTTGGTATGCTGGGCGATTTAAACATTGCTGAACCTGGCGCGCTGATTGGTTTTGCCGGTCCCCGGGTGATTAAAGAAACCATTAAAAAAGATTTACCGGAAGGCTTTCAGCGAAGTGAATTTTTGCTGGAGCATGGCTTCCTCGATTTTATTGTTGATAGAAAAGAACTGAAAGAGAAACTGGCCACGCTGCTGGGATTATTTAAAAACTAGAGAAAGGTGCAATACCATCAAACGATGGTATCAGGAATAAAGAGTAACGGTCGGAAATTAAAGACCTTCACCCTACACCTTTGTCGGCACACCTGAAACAGCAATAAGCGATGATTGAACTAAAAAACAGATCGGCTTTTCATGAATATTTTATAGAAGATACCTATATAGCTGGTATGGTATTAGTAGGAACGGAAGTGAAATCTTTACGCGGTGGAAAAGCGAGTTTTAATGATAGCTATTGTTATTTTGTTGATGGCGAATTATTTGTTAAAAGCCTTCACATTTCTGAATATGCTTTTGGCACTACGCAACGGCATGAACCTACACAGGAAAGAAAATTACTGCTTACAAAAAGAGAATTAAAAAAACTGGAAGCAAAGACCACCGAAAAAGGATACACCATCGTTCCGTTGAAAATTTTTTTTACGGAAAAAAATATTGCCAAAATTGAAATAGGCATAGGCAAGGGTAAGAAGCACCACGATAAAAGAGAGACAATAAAATCAAGAGATACAGATCGTGAAATAAAAAGATACCTGAATAAGTATAGTTAGATAATTGGTTGATTGGTTGACGGGTAATGTAAAGGGCGCGTTAAAATATAAATAACATGTCTGCCCTTACCGGAAACCGGGCATCTCAAAATCAGACATCAGACATTTTCTCTTATCTTCATATCATGCGTTTACTACTCCTTTTATTGTTGTTACCAGTTTCGTATTGTGTGCAGGCCCAGTCTGTAACCGGCAGTTGGTATGGCATTGCCGAAGCAACTTCCAAAGGCGCCAACAACAATAATTATCTGACTGAGCTTATAATCAAACAAAAAGGCGATGATGTAGAAGGAATATTTGGCTATTACTTTCGCAGCGGTTACCAGAGCTATTATATCAGGGGACACTATAATCCGAAGACGAGAAGACTGACTATCAAAAATATTCCGGTTACGTATTTTAAAAGCCGCGATATTGATGGTATCGATTGCCCGATGGATTTTACTGCCAGTTTGTTTGCGTCCAAAGTTCAAAGTTCCTTAAAAGGCGCATTCATCAGCCAGGAAAAATATAAATATACCTGCCCGCAATTGAACTTTAAATACACGTTGGATGCCAACGAGAAAAACCAGGATAGTGTTATTAAAAAGGGAGCAGTGGTGAAAAAATACTGGCAACCACGCAATGAAGAACTCGTTATTAATACAAACAATATTTCCGATGCAACGGCAATGCCTGAACGTGTAAATACTCCGGTAAAAAAAGATTCTGCTGAAACAAAAGCCATTGATACTGCCAGAAAAAAAGAATTGGAGAAACTGGTCACTTCATTTTCTCAGCGTAAAAATATACTGAGTACAGAAATAGAAATTGAAAGCGATTCAGTACGTATCAGCTTCTACGACAATGGCGATATAGACGGTGACAGTATTTCTGTATTTATTAATAAGATACCGGTGCTCACCCATCAGCCTTTGTCAGAAAAAGCATTGAACATGTACCTGGCCATGGATAGCGCACATGCCAACACCGAGATAACGATGTATGCAGAAAACCTGGGATTATACCCGCCCAATACTGCGCTGATGGTCATTACCGATGGCTCAAAAAGACACGAAGTGTTTTTATCCAGCAGTCTTACCCAGAATTCTTCGGTAGTATTAAAGCGAAGAAAGCGATAGCCAGAAAACGAGAAATCATCTTTTTATTTTGTGCTTTCAATTTTATATCCAGGAAAATAGATCGATCTTTTTCTGCTGTAAAAAATTAATCGCTTTAAATGCGATGATAAAGCCACGGGACGCCCGTGATTTCTAATAACAAATTAAAAAATGCCGGGCGGTATTTTTGAAAATATATGCCGGTAAGGAAATTAATCAACAGCAACGAACCTTTACGGCAATTTTTCATAGAACATAACAGGCATATCACAACAGGATGCTGCTGGAAAAAATATCAGTTGATTATTGTTGAACCGGATGGAATCATTTTCTATCACTACCTGGTTATTTACTAAAAACCGGAGCTGCAATGACCAGTCGCCTGCGTTGGCAGATTCTTTTATCACATAAGAACCGGCATGAACAATTGCAGTGGCAGCGAGCAACCTGAAACTTTTAGTATTATCAAAAACATATACGGAACCATTATCGGGGTTATAAGTAACGGTTCCGGCAATTCCACCCGATGATTGCCTCAGTTCCCATTTGCCGGCAATGGTTTGCCGTTCAATAACATTCGTTTTTTTACAAGAGGCTGTTATTATACACGCTACTGTTATTAAAAATATTTTCATACGCATATTTTTCCTGACAACACAAAAAAGCCTTTCGTTGCAGAAAGGCTTTTGTATTCAATTTTTTAACAATGTCTTAAAATAACTCTGGCTGTTGCTTGTCACCTTTCTTTTTCTCCCATTCCATTTTCACGCTCTTGCTAAAATCTACCAGCTTGGCGCCCACGGCCTTCCAGCCCATAATTTCCACCATCTTAACTACTTTAAATTTGGCCTTACGGATTTGATCACCGCGTCCGCTTTGCACCAGTAATAGTGGTTCTTCATCGGTTGATACAGCTTCCAGGTAATTACCTTCGCCTTCTTTAATAAACGAAAATTTATTATGCAGGGTAGTGGTTTCTATTTTAAAACGCTTAATATTAAATTGCACTTTTTCTTTGTCAGCGTACACCGCTGTTACAATTTTTTCTGCATTAAATTTTTGTATTTCCAATACTTTTTCAGGATCTATTCTTTGCGTTAATTCCTGGTCGGTAATTTCATATGTACCATCCCGGTAGAAGATTACGATCCGATCTTCCGCTGCAAAGCTTCCCAAATAAATCCCTTTTTCTTCGGCAGTCAAACGGCCAAACTTATCATCGAACCATAATTTTTTAGCACTTAAGGTTGATTTGCCTGCCTCTTTAAACTTCACAGATTTTACCGGGTATTTTGTAACCTGGTTGCCCATGCTTCCGCGCGCCTTAATCTCCATTTCTTCAAAGTAAAAATCAAGTTCTTTAATACGGGCCGAACTGCCGGGGGTAAGCACAATTTTTACCGCCTCGGCTTCACCATTTGCGTTTACAGAAAGGTAATGTACCTTGCTTTTTTCATGCCCTTTTGTAAGATCGTATTCTTTATCTCTTGTTATACCCGTAACATTAAACCGTTTGGCGTAACTGGTACCCGTGGCGCCATCGAGGTAAATCATATTGTAGGTGGTGCGTTCATCATTCTTCGTAAAAATGGCGGCATGAAGAATGTCTTTGCCGATGTATGTTTTGTCGGCCACCTTAACCACTTTCATAATACCACGCTTCGTAAATACAATGATGTCATCCAGGTTAGAGCAATCCAGTACAAACTCATCTTTCTTCAGGCTGGTTCCTATAAAACCATCTTCACGGTTCATGTACAGTTTTGCATTGGCAATAGCAACCTGCTTCGCCTGTATGGTGTCAAACTGCTTAATTTCTGTTTTGCGTTGCCTTGTTTTTCCGTACTTCTGCAGTAAGCCTTCGTAATATGCAACGGCATAATCTACGAGGTTGGCAAGATCATGTTTAACCTTTTTAATATCGCCTTCCAATCCTTTTATCTGCTCATTCAGCTCATCTATATCCAGTTTGTAAATACGGCGTACAGGCTTCTCCGTTAGTTTAACTACATCTTCGCGTGTAATATCACGGCGCAACAGTTTGCGGAAGGGGCCAAACGCTGCAGCAATGGCTTCCAGCACTTTCTCCCAGGTGGGATGTTTTTTTTCTAATTCTTTATATATTTTTTCTTCAAAGAATATTTTTTCCAGCGAGGTGTAGTGCCATTTTTCCTGTAATTCTGCCAGCCGTATTTCAAGTTCTCTTTTTAAGAGCTCTTTCGTATTATCAGTTGAAACACGCAACAGTTCAGGCACGCCTAAAAACTTAGGCTTGTTGTCTATAATTACACAAGCATTGGGCGATATACTTACTTCGCAATCTGTAAAAGCATACAATGCATCAATGGTAATGTCCGGAGAAATGCCCGGGGCCAAATCAACCTGTATTTCTACATCTGCTGCGGTGTTGTCCGTTACCTTTTTTATTTTGATCTTTCCCTGGTCGTTCGCCTTTACAATGCTGTCCATTAAGGTAGCCGTGGTTACACCGTAAGGAACATCTTTTATGACCAGCGTCTTTTTATCAAGCTCCTCAATTCTTGCACGTACGCGTACTTTGCCACCGCGCTTTCCTTCATTGTAATTATCTGTGTCAATCATTCCGGCCGTCAGAAAATCGGGGAACAATTCAAATCGTTTACCACGTAAATACTTTACGGCAGCTTCGCAAATTTCGCAGAAATTATGCGGAAGAATTTTGGTGGAAAGGCCCACCGCAATACCTTCTGCACCCTGCGCAAGTAACAAAGGGAATTTCATGGGCAGCGTTACCGGTTCATTCTTTCTGCCGTCGTAACTTAATTGCCATTCTGTTGTTTTTGCATTGAAGGCAACCTCCAGCGCAAATTTAGACGGGCGGGCTTCTATATAACGCGAAGCAGCCGCCTCATCACCGGTGCGCACATCGCCCCAATTACCCTGGGTATCTATCAGTAAATCTTTTTGTCCGAGGTTTACCAGCGCATCACCGATACTGGCATCTCCATGCGGATGATACTGCATGGATTGACCTATAATATTGGCAACCTTATTGAAACGTCCGTCATCCATTTCCTTCATGGCATGAAGGATACGGCGCTGCACGGGTTTTAATCCATCTTCAATGGCCGGTACCGCACGTTCAAGAATTACATATGAAGCGTAATCGAGAAACCATGTTTTATACTGGCCCTGCAAGCCACTATCATTGTCTAAAAAATCAGTTGATTTATTTTTACCTGCACTCATCGCTATAAAACTATTTTATTTTTTTTGCCGGCATGTCGCGGCCATTCTGGTGTAAAATTAATTTGTCTGTTTTACTATTGGTATCTTTCGTAAATTCTATCTGAGCATCTAACCTTTTAAGAAAAAAGAAATTATCTTTTTCAGCAAACATTTCAAACTTGCCCTGGCCGGTAGCCTGCGCCATTAATTTGCCGTCTTCAAAAGTTATAGAAAGAATAAAATTGGGCGCCAGTTCATACTCACCAATGTATTGTTTTAGTATACTGACGTCTACCGTTATGGCTGTTCTTTCTTTTGGTTTTTCAATGACATTGGCATCTATTTTTTTTGCCGGGGTAGACTGCCCATTCTGATGCAAAATTAATTTATCTGTTTTACCATCTGCGCCTTTTGTAAACGCTATCTGTATATCTGCTACTTTCAGAAAAAAGAAATTATCTTTTTCTGCAAACATTTCGGCTTTGCCCTGCCCGGTAGCCTGTACCGTTAATTTGGCACCTTCAAGCGCTATGGTAAGGATAAAATTGGGAGCAAGCTGGTAAACGCCAACGTATTGTTTTAGAATGGATGAATCAAGCGTAATTACTGTCCTTTCTGCTGGTAGTTCGTATGGCTTGTTGTGCAATATCGCATCAAGGTTACCTGTTATTTTATCCAGGTCGCCATCTCCTTTGTTATCTAAAAGAATAATACAAATATCTTCTGATGGATCGCGCAGAATATTAGTGGTAAACCCAAAAATGCCACCGCCGTGTTTGTATATTGGTTTGTCGTATGCAGAATCAATGAACCAACCGAATCCATATCTTTCTTTACGGGGTGTATAAGCATCTTTTAAAGAAGCTTTGCTGATAATTTTTTCCGTGTATAATGACCGATCCCACTTATACAAATCGCCTACTGTTGTATAAATAGCACCGGCAGCAAAAGATGCCGAAGAATCAATAATAGTGGCCGGTGTATTTGAGGTTGCCGTTAAGGAAAAGTAGCCAGTGGCTTTATCAGCAGACTGCAAAGATGTAAAGTTAAAACCACTGTGATTCATTTGCAGGGGGCTGAAAATTATTTCATGCATCGCCTGTTCATACGGCTTGCCAGTTATTTTTTCTATGATATAGCCCAGCAGTATGTAATTAGAATTGCTGTAACTGAATTTGCTACCCGGCTCAAACTCCAGTGGTTTGTCTTTAAAAAGGGCAAACATTTTTTCCTGCGAGGTGGGCTTAATCGCCTCATTCTTCATAAAAGCTTCGTCATTGGTATAATTATAAATGCCGGAAGTATGGCTAAGCAGGTTTTCAATAGTCACTTTATCTGCAAAAGGCAAAGCTGGAAAATATTTGCTCAGTTTATCGTGAATGGATAATTTTTTCTGTTCCTGCAAATGAAGAATAAGGGCCGATGTAAATTGTTTTGTGATAGAGCCTATCTGGAAAATAGTATTGCCATCATTCATTTCCTTTTTATCAGCATTTTTATAACCATACCCTTTCTGCAACAGCACTTTTCCGTTTTGGGCCACCAGCACGCTGCCATTAAACAGTTCGCTTTTTGTATAGGCGGCCACCAGTGCATCCAGCTTTTGCGCCGTTTCCTGCGCGGAAAGCGACAGGGTAGTGGCGATAATATAAAAAGAAATAAAAAGCTTTTTCATGTTGCTGGTTTTTGATAGTATTTGTTAAGCTGATTGAAGTGCTGCTGATTTCGCTTTCACTTCGAAGTCTTTCATTTTCTTCGTCTCACCCTGCACATCTAATAATCCGCCTGCAATCATCCCTTTTAATCTCCATAGCAGGTATGCATCACCGGTTGTATTTTTTGCTTTTGATAAAAACTGGTTAATTAATTTGCTTGCTTTCTGCCAATCGGTTGTAATAAACTTTTTTAATTCCTCATCATAAAAATCATAATCTTTTTGTACCAGTTTTTTGCCACCTTCCAGCAGGCGAACGCCTTTGTTTTCAATACAAATTTTTGTCCATTCATCCGGATCGACTTCAAATTCGCTCAGCGTAACCGGCCGGGCAAGCCGCTTGGCTTTTATAAATTCTTTGGGCGGAATGATATGCAACCATTCGGGATAAAATATATTTCCTTTCTCATTGATGAACGGAAGGTTGCTCAGATACAAAATAAAAATACGTCCCTGGAAATCTTTTAACTGACTCATCAGCCAGTAGTAGCCACTTACATCATGTTTATTTTGTGCTGCCCAAATCCAGATGTTTTCTCCCGGATTGTTTTGCAACCGTTCAATTAAATCTGCGGCCAGCTTATTGTCATTTACTTCGCCACTATCAACTTTGCCGTCGTAATCGCCACCGGCTAACACTTCCTTCCACCATTGTTTCCTGGCCTCCAGTCCTTCTTCCGTATAAATATTCAGCAACGGACCAACCGCGTAATCATCTTTTACCTGCAACACATCTCCCTGCAATGTTTCATCCATTTCAATGGCCTGTTTCAAGACAGCCACATCTGCTTCATTAAAAACTAGGTGTATCATTTTGGTAATTAATAATTAGTAGTTAAAAATTTATAAATAGGATCACGAATGGGTAATAATAATTCAGTGTAGTTTAATTAAGAACTTTTTGCTCCGGCGGGAGTTTCCTGTTTATAGAAAACCCAAATTAAAGGATTGGCCCCGATCGAACCATCGAACTAATCACCCGATATTTATTGTTTAACTAAACGGCACTGAATTATCAATTGTTAATTATTTCCCGCCTTCCTGTATCGCCGCTTCTTCCACCAAATCAACTTCAAATTTCAAATTATCAATAATAAACTCTTGTCTGTCTGGTGTGTTCTTGCCCATATAATAATCCAGTATATCCTGAATATGCGTATCGGGCATAATCATCACTGGTTGCTTGCGCATGTCTGCGCCAATAAAGCGCGCAAATTCATCCGGACTGATTTCACCCAAGCCTTTAAATCTTGTTATTTCTGGTTTGCTGCCCAGTTTTTTTACCGCTGCCTGTTTTTCTTTTTCATCATAGCAGTAAATCGTTTCTTGTTTATTGCGTACCCTGAATAATGGCGTTTCCAAAATATACACGTGACCGTTCTTTACGATGTCTGGAAAGAACTGCAAAAAGAAAGTCATTAATAATAAACGTATGTGCATGCCATCTACATCGGCGTCAGTTGCCACTACAATATTATTATACCGCAAGCCCTCATATCCTTCTTCAATATTTAATGCATGTTGCAGCAGGTTGAATTCTTCATTTTCATACACTACTTTTTTAGTAAGACCAAAACAGTTCAACGGCTTACCACGTAAACTGAACACGGCCTGGGTTTCTACATTTCTTGCTTTGGTAATGGAACCGCTGGCACTGTCTCCTTCCGTAATAAAAATAGTGCTCTCTTTTTGTTTTTCAAGTATCGACTCTTTCTCTTTGCCGGAAGGCTCATCGTTGTAATGAAAGCGGCAATCGCGCAATTTTTTATTGTGAAGATTTGCTTTCTTGGCCCGTTCGTTGGCAAGTTTTTTAATGCCGGCCAACTCTTTTCTTTCGCGCTCGTTTTGTTCGATGCGTTTTTTAAGCGCTTCTGCCACGGCGGAATTCCGGTGAAGAAACAAATCAAGATCGCGCGCAAGAAAATCACCAATGAAATTTTTCACCGAAGGGCCGCCTTCAAAAACAACCTGTGAGCCCAGTTTTGTTTTTGTCTGGCTTTCGAAAACTGGTTCCTGTACGCGAATGGAAATGGCCGCACTGATGCTTCCGCGAATATCACTGGCGTCATAATCTTTTTTATAAAAATCGCGGATGGTTTTTACATAGGTTTCTTTAAATGCGGCCAGGTGTGTTCCGCCCTGCGTAGTAAACTGGCCGTTTACAAATGAATAATATTCTTCGCCATATTGGTTTTCGTGGGTGATGGCCAATTCAATGTCTTCTCCTTTTAAATGAATAATAGGATAGCGCAATTCATCTTCATTTGTTTTGCGCTGCAACAGATCAAGCAAGCCATTTTTTGAAATATATTTTTTATCGTTGTAATTGATAACCAGTCCGGCGTTCAGGTAGCAATAATTCCAGAATTGGTTATCTAAATATTCATGGATATAATGATATTTTTTAAATACCGTTTCATCTGGTATAAAAGTTACCAGGGTACCATTTGCCTCCGTTGTTTTTGCTTCTTTGTATTCTTTTGTAAGCGCGCCTTTTTCAAACTCAGCCGTTTTTTCTTTTCCTTCCCGAAAAGCAGTGACTTTAAAATAACCGCTCAATGCATTTACTGCTTTTGTACCCACGCCATTTAAACCAACACTTTTTTGAAAAGCTTTGCTATCGTACTTGGCACCCGTATTTATTTTGCTTACCACATCAACCACTTTGCCCAGCGGTATACCGCGGCCATAATCGCGGATGGTTACTGTTCCTTTCTCAATAGTTACATCCACATGTTTGCCAAAGCCCATGGTGTGTTCATCAATGCAATTGTCCAGCACTTCTTTCAATAATACATAAATGCCATCGTCCGGACTGCTGCCATCGCCCAGTTTACCGATATACATTCCGGGGCGCAGGCGAATATGCTCTTTCCAGTCGAGGCTTTTGATACTTTCTTCCGTATAGTCGAACAGGTTTTTGTCTTTCTCTGCCATAACTTTTTTTTACACACGAATAAAATACTAATGGAAACCAATAAAAGCAAATATTAAAGTAATGTTGCGATTGCGGTTTATCATCACAAGCTTTAAATCACTAAAACTTTTAGTAAAAGATATAGAGGCAAATATAACGAAAGGGGATGGGTGGTCTTTTAATTGAGTTATGCACGGGGTGTGGAAAACACAATCAATTGCAAATGGCCTCATGGGGAATTTTATAAGCAGTCGAAAGAAATAACCAATAAATATATAATTTTCGGGTTATATCTATGTAATTTTCAGTCACTATGACTATTTACGTCGGTTTCATTATGGCATAGTACTTGTCCTTTCGTCAATAGTACATCCAATGTATATTACCCCCGTCTTGTGAAAACCCATAAAAAAGACCTATTTATTCACTTTTAAATTTTAATGATATGACAACATTTAAAGCAGGATTGGTTGCTATAACAATAGCCGCGGCAGGGCTCTTTGCTTTTACAAGCGTTGCTACAGGTTCTATAAAGGGTTCAGTATCGCCTGCTGACGGTGCAACGAAAGCCTGGGCCCTCTCTGCTACAGACACCCTGAGAGCAGATATTCAAAGTGGCAGTTTTGAGATTGTAAATGCCCGTCCCGGAACATACAGGTTGATTATTGAAGCAAAGCCTCCATATAAAAATACAGCTAAAGATAATGTAGTCGTAGCGGATGGTTCGCCAACCAATGTAGGTGAAATAAAACTGGGCCAATAGAAATTTAAATTAGTGTTAACAGGAAATACGAACCCTACTTAAATAATGAGGCAGTGCCGAAAGGACTGCCTTTTTTGTATGCCACTGTTTTCATTAATGAAAATTACCGTCAAACATTTATATTTGCAGCCCGGTAACCAGGAATGTCTTCGTAGCTCAGTTGGTAGAGCAGCTGACTCTTAATCAGCGGGTCCACGGTTCGAGCCCGTGCGGGGACACTTTTTGAGCAGTTATGATTAATTTATCATAGCTGCTTTTTTATTCGTATACCCTGTTGATGATTTTTATTTGCCGGCGAACTAATTATTCTGCAATGAAGTCAGGCCTTAAGTTCCTGAGGGGCCATTCGATTATATTTTGCACTACTCAATTCGAAAAAAAAGGTCAGCAAAATCGCTTTTTGCGGTTTTGCTGAAATGTATTTCAAGCATTGTACAATTCTTTATTTCACCTGTTTACTATCATTATTTGTGGTGTTCGTGAAATGGTTCTGCCTGCTGGCGGAGTGCTTCCGTATGTTTCCACGGGTGTAAAAAATAAGTAATATCCAGTAATATTGCCAGATGGAAACAATGCAGGACCTGCGTGTAAAACTGGTAACGCTTGATAAAATCTCGGTAAATACCGGTGGCAATAAAATACTTGATAACATACAACTCAGTATTCATCACCATGAACAGTGGGCCATTATAGGAAACTCAGGCAGTGGCAAAACCACCCTGGCACATGTTTTTACCGGGAAGGTTTTTTTCCGGGGCGATCTCCATTGGTGTTTTCCTGAAGGCAATACACATATTGAGCTGGCAGAACAACAACATCATTTTAAAAACCTCAGCAATACCAGCAGCTTTTATTACCAGCAAAGGTTTAATGCTTCTGAGGCTGGCGACAGTATGACGGTTGCTGATGTGCTGGGAACATTTACAGATAAAGAGAGCTGGGTAAATATGCTTCACCTGGATACATTGCTGGATGAGCCATTATTGCAATTATCGAACGGAGAAAATAAGCGCCTTCAACTGGCAAAGGCATTACTGGCAGAACCCGCACTGCTTATCCTGGATAATCCTTTTCTTGGCCTGGATGCAGAAGGAAGAAAAACATTGCAGAACGTGCTGAATCGCATCAGTTCGAAAGGCATTCACCTTATTCTTATTACCAGTCCTGCAGAATTGCCGGCATGCATTACACATGTTGCTGTTCTTGAAAAAGGCAGGTTAATATCGGCACAGAAAAAAGAAGATTACCTGCTGCAACATGGCAATTCAAATGTGCCCGAATGTATGTTTGATAAAGAATTGCTGCTGCAACTTCATCAGCCTGCTGAGAATGAATTTGCCTACGCCGTAAGAATGGAGAATGTAACGATTCGCTATGGAGAAAAAAATATTCTGGATAATATTAACTGGCAGGTTAAAAAAGGGGAGTGCTGGAATCTGTCTGGTGCGAACGGCGCAGGAAAATCTACTTTGCTAAGTCTTATAACAGCGGATAACCCGCAGGCATATGCGAATAAGATAGTGTTATTTGATAAACAGCGTGGAACTGGCGAAAGCATCTGGGACATAAAAAGAAAAATTGGTTTTGTGTCTCCTGAGCTCCATCTCTATTTTGACCAGCATGCCAGTTGCTTTGAAGTCATTGCTTCTGGCTTATTTGACACCATCGGATTGTTCCGGCAATTATCTGCCGAACAGGAAGAAAACGTTTTGTTATGTATGCGTTTAATGAATTTAACAGATTTTCAGGATAAAAGAATATTTCAGTTATCTGCCAGTCAGCAACGG
>JBDUAY010000500.1:0-4076 GCA_040004415.1 Bacteroidota bacterium
GGTACCAAAGCGCTGCTTGAGGTAATTGTAAATTGAAGTTAAGTTCAGCTTATAATAAAGGGGTAACAATACATAGGCAACAACAAGATAGCCCAAAAAATAACCAATCACCACCTGGAAATATCCAAGAGCGTTTGGCGCAAGTCCCTCCTTACCAATGTTGCCCACACTTCCCGGAACGCTTACAAATGTTACGCCGCTTAACGATGTACCAATCATACCAAAAGCCACCAGCATCCAGTTGCTATTGCGGTTGCCTATAAAAAAAGAATCGTTATTGGAGTTCCTGCTGGTATACCACGCTACGATAAATAACAATAAAAAATAGCCGATTACAAAATACAAAAGCGTTGAAGGAGCCATGTTGAAAAATAATTAAAATATAATCCCGCTAAATTAGCAGAAGTAAAAGTATTTGATGAATTTTAAACAATATACATCATTATGACTTTTCAATCCATCGCGGTTTTTTGCGGCAGTAAAACAGGGAACAACCGGCTATTTGCAGCACATGCCACCAGCCTTGGCTATTTGCTGGCTGAGAAAAATATTACCTTAATTTATGGGGGCGGCAATAAGGGCTTAATGGCTTCTGTGGCCAATGCTGTTATGGAAAAAAGTGGTAGGGTGGTGGGCATTATTCCGCAGGTTTTAACCGAATGGGAACATCAACATGAAGGCATAACTGAACTGATTGTAGTTGAAACCATGCATGTACGCAAGCGCATGTTGTATGAAAAATGTGATGCTGCTGTTGTGTTACCCGGCGGTTACGGAACATTGGATGAAGTATTTGAAATGCTTACCTGGAACCAGCTGAGTATACATGACAAACCCATTTTTATTTTGAATAGCGGCGGTTTTTACGACGCCCTATTACTGCACATCAATAAAATGATGGACGAAGGTTTTCTATATCACCAGCCATCCAAAAGCTTTACTGTTGTTAGCACACCCGAGGAAATATTTCACTCAAATTAATAGCGTCCCCTTCTTTGTCTTCCCTGGAACAGGCCAATGTTAAAACCAGCTCTAACAACAGGAATCATTCTACGGCCTGCATCTACGTAAGGTGAGTTGGGCTGTTGTGCCACATCAAATAAAACAGAAAAATAGTAAAAGGTATTATTCCCTTCGCTTCTGCCACTACTATAACCTGCACCCAGCAATACACTATTTACATCTGACTTACCTCTTGTAACTGTACCCACACCCGGTTCAATCACTTTTAGGTTAATAAAATTATGTTCGTACTGCCCCTGCAGGTAAAGAAAATCAACGGGAAAAATTCTTACAAACGCACCAGGACCGATATTGGTCTGCCGGTATTTAATTCCACTATAATCTTTTTGGCCCTGGTAAATAACATTCACGCTCAAGGCAGCGTCCAGCCATTTTGTAAGACTGTAGCCTAAATAAGGGCTAACCCCTAAAGTAGTTCCCCCTGTATAAAATGCCAGTGTAAGATCGCCACCGGTAAATAATTTTTCTCTTTGAAACCCTGTCACTCTTTCTTCTTCGGGCTCGCTTTGTTGTGCAAAAACGGAGATTGAAAAAATGGTTACGCTGACTAATAAAACTATCTTTTTCATTTGTTGCTTGTTTGTGCTTAAGGTCATTTTGTTAATAGCAAAAAGTGTTGGCTTATTAAAGTAGCCTTTGTAAAAATCGTATAAAATATTGAGTTTATGATTTGGCTGGCATGAAATGGACAGTTAAATATTGTTAATTTTTAGTCAATAAGGAATTGCTTCATCGCTTGAAAAATACAAGCAGAGACAGCCAGGGAAGTGGGGTAAGCAAAATTAAAACCTGGGGCAGATAACCTGGCGGGTATCACCGGAAGATTCTCCATAAAAGCCTTTCTTCATTATATTGAATTCGGAGGCACCCTGCATGTTATTATAATTTCTTAGGGCAGAAGTAGTAGCATCATAGCTGAAAGTAAAGCGCACATGTTTTAGTTCAAAGCCAACCATTGGAATAATGGCATCGCCTGCCCTGTAATACAGACCAGCCAATAATTGCATATCTCCGCCTGCGCCGGAAAGATTATAGTTGGCGTTTAAGCCAAGTACCAATTCGCTCGACTTAGCCTGCATGGTGTAATAGGCGTTGGGATTGAGTATTACCCGCTCATCTACCTTCACCAGTGCATTCAAAAAGCCGATATGACGCACTGGAATTTTTGTAGAATCGCCACCTGCATTAAAAAATGTTTCCTGTGGCCTGTTTACATGATGAATAGAATACCCTCCATTGATATAAACATTTTCATTAGGAAAATAAGCATAGTTTAAACCTACCTGCATATCAAAGTAACTCACATTATTATTTACCAACACCACATCCGTAGGGGTATTGGAATCAAAAAACTTTCCGTCAAACTGGTCAGGAAATTTTAATTTACTTTGATCAATTCTTTTGTTTGCCCAGCCAAGATTAAAGCCCGCCGTAAGCAGGCTGCTGCTACCAAGCATTTGATGATACGCCACGGAACCATATACTTTTGTAGACCTAAGGCCACCGCTACCAGCAACATCGCTTAAAATAAATCCACCCAGGCCAAGCCAGCCGTATTCAATCTGGTTTCGCAATACCTGCGCATCGCCGAATACACTCACCGTTGTATAAGGAGCCGCCAAAATAGAAGAATACTGGTTACGGTAACTTGCGCCCAATCTATAATCCGCATCGGGTATAAATCCGGTGTTGGCAGGATTGGTAGTTAATGGCGCATTGAAAAATTGCGAAAAATGTAGATCCTGCGCCTGAACAAAACTGATCAGTTGCAGGCTGACAATTAAAATAAATAATATGTTTTTTCGATTTTGCATTTTTTCCTTCCGCTGATTAATTCATTTATCTCAATAAAGTAATGTCGCCTGTTTTTCTATATTTTTTCCCATCTGTAAACTGAACATCGAGTGTATAAGTATATACTTCCAATGGCTGCAATTTTCCGTTATAAGTACCATCCCATCCACGGCTGATATTATCACTAACAAAAATTAACTGGCCCCACCGGTTATAAATACGCCAGTTCATTTTACCAATACCAAATCCCTTTACATTAATCACTGCATTTCTTCCGAATTTTCCAGGAGTAAAAGCATTGGGCACATCTACCAGCGGTAAAATTTTTGCTGATACATTCATACAAAAAGTATCTATACAGCCGGCAGCGTTAATTGCCTGCAGGCAAACATCAAAAGTACCGGTACTGTTAAACTGGTACAAAGGGTTGGTTTCGGTAGAAGTTTGTCCGTCGCCGAAATCCCAGATATAACTTGTTGCACCTGCGGAAAGGTTGGTAAAATTAACCGGGGTATTTTCCGGTGCCGGGTTGGGCGCCGCAGCGAATTTTGCTGTAGGAATTGTATACACCGTTATAACATAAGTAGTGGAATCAATTTTATTGCAGGTGGAAGTATCAAAAGCAATTAATTTAACTGTATAAGTGCCGGCATTGGCATAAAGATGTACCGGATAAACATCAGTAGAGCTAGTACCATCGCCAAAAGTCCACTTAAAATCCGTACCTCCAAGGGAGGTATTGTTAAACACGGCATTGTAAGGCTCGCAACCTTTAGCTGGTGTTTCAAACTGGGCTTTTACTGACACTGCCAGGCGCACCTGCTTTGCCACGGAATCGGGTGAATTGCAAAAAACTGTATCATCTACAACCAGTTTTACATTGTAGGTGCCAACAGCCGCGTAAGTATGTTGCTGATTACCGAAACCAGTTCTTACAGGGGGTGTTCCATCTCCAAAATCCCAAATAAAACTATTGGATGTGTATACAGGTAGTGCCGCCGTAGTAGTGTTGGTAAAGAGGTAAGATAGATTGGTACAGGGCTGGTTTTTTACGGCGATAAAGTTAGGTTTCACTTCATTATTACCCACTTTTATGTTAGTGTATGCCGTATCGGAAATATTACAGGTAGCGGAATCAATTGATACCAACATCAATAAATAAGTGCCCACTTTATTATAGGTATGCGTAGTAGAATTGTTGGGCGCATAAGTGGTGTCTTTTTTTGGACTATTTACATCACCATAATCCCATATGTACA
>JBDUAY010000501.1:0-4071 GCA_040004415.1 Bacteroidota bacterium
ACAATTCTACTTTCCGGGGAGTTTTTGCCAGGAGTTCCAGGTCTACTTCCAGCCCGGTTCCAAAATTCTGGGCTTTTGTTTTTTGCTGGGTAATACTCAGGATGGCAATAAATAAAAAAATCTTCTTCATAAAATTTTTTAATTATAGATGCTGTTTAAATGAAATTATTTATACGGAGGTAAAATTAAATATTGTAATCTCCTTGTATATACCCGCAGGAGGGTATTCTTGGAAATGCGATTGCTTTGGTATTGCATCTTATTCAAAGAACATTTACGAAATTAATTTGCACAATTTGTTTTGCAGGCAACTTCTTTTTCAGCGTCTATCCGCAACAGTTTAAAGGATCTTAAATAAAAAGCTTAAACTAAATAATTAGTTATAAAACGAACTATTTAGTTTAAGTTTGCTTTTCAATTATTTTAATGTTTAAAAAGAGTTTATTTTTTCTTCTATTTGTTATTTCGGCAATGAATATTGCTGCGCAGGATATTTATCCCGGCCTGGTGACGGATAGCCATAATAAACCATTGCCAAATGTTTCTGTTCTGCTTTCGCATGATGAATATTTTATTGCCGGCGCAACAACGGATGATAATGGGAAATTCAACCTGAGCGTGCCTTTCAAGAAAAGTGAAACATACAGTTTAAAATTATCTCTCATTGGATTTACTACGATCACCAACCAGTTTGTTTATCCGGATACAAGCTCTCTTGTATTTATTTTACAAAAAACAAATGAATTATTAAATGATGTAACAGTAACGGCTAAGCGCCCGTTAATTACACGTCGCTCCGACCGCTACATTATCAATGTTGAAAACAGTATATTGGCTAATGGTAACTCCGGGCTGGAAGTGTTACAAAAATCGCCCGGCATTTGGGTAAACAGTGATGGCGCTATCCGCATAAAGGGAAACCAGTCTGTAACGGTGATGATAAACGATATGGTGCAACGCATGACGGAAGAGGAACTGGCGGAATATCTTAAATCGCTCCGCTCTGAAGACATCAGTAAGATTGAAGTTATACAGAATCCTCCGGCAGAATTTGAAGCCGCCGGTGCAGGTGGTATAATACATATTATTTTAAAAAAAGCCAGGAAAGATGGGCTGAACGGATCTGTTTACAGCTTCAACAGATTGCAGTGGGATAAGGCTTACATCAGTGATGGCGCTTCGCTGGATCTTAAAGTGCAGCGTCTTTATTTGTCGGGTGGCGTTTCTCTGTCGCAGGATAGAAATTCTTCCAGTGCTTATTCCAACATTACTTATCCTGATAAAAGCCAGTACAATACCAGCGGCACCCGGGATAATGATAACCGCCGTCAGCAATTCCGTTTCGGCATTGGTTATGACATCAATAAAAATCAGTCCATCGGTATACAGTCCATCAGCATCGGTAACCAGTTTTACAATAAATTTTATACCAACAGTTATTATCAGGATGCTACAGAGCAGACTAGCGGTTACGCCTACACAGATTGGGTACGCAAGCCGCTATTTATTACGACTACTTTTAATTATAGCTGGAAGATAGATACTCTTGGCTCTTTATTTAAAATAGTTGCTGATCATCTCTACGGAAAAAAAGCCGAGCTGAACCAGTTCACGGCAACCTATGATGATCCTTTGCAAAACACTACCTACCGGGTTAATACACCAATTGCTACCAACATTTATTCTCTTCAACTGGATTATACAAAAGTGTTCCGCAATAAACTACAGTTGAAAACGGGAGCAAAGTATGCAGGTACTAAAAAGGATAACCAGCTTATCCGGGAAGACTATTTGGGAAACGAATGGAAAAATGATTCACTGCTGAGCAATCATTTTTTGTACAATGAAAATATATTGATGTTTTATGCGGCTTTGGAACAAACATTTGGCAAAACTTCAGTGAAAGCTGGTTTACGTACGGAAGAAACTTTTTCTAAAGGAAATTCTCTTAGTACAGTACAGCAATTCAATCGTGATTATTCAGGGTGGTTTCCTTCACTTTTTATAACACATACATTAAATGAAACAAAAGGTAATTCAGTTTATATTAATTATTCAAGAAGGTTGCAGCGACCGGGTTTTAAGGAACTGAATCCTTACCGGCTGCAATTTGATAATCATACTATCATGCTCGGAAACCCTTACCTAACGCCACAATACACAAATAACGTAGAAGCCGGATATAACTTTTTACATGATTTTTCTGCAACTGTTTATCTTGCCGTTACCGATAAGGTGATTGGACAATTGGCTACGCCTGTCAGCGGAAATATCATTGAGTATCAATACCAGAACTTTGACAGAAATACAGAATATGGAATTTCTTTATCGGCGCCATTCACCATTACAAAAGGCTGGACGAGTACCAATAGCGCATTTGCATATCATGCTGCCTATACCATCAACCAGGTAAAAGTTCAACAGCAAACTTTTGCACTAAAATCATTGCTTACTATTAGCCTCAAAAAAATAATGGATATTGAGGTCATAGGTGAATACCGTTCAAAATATGTGGAAGCTAACTCCCTGATGGCATCTCAATTTTATTGCGACCTCGGCATCAGCCGTAAAATATTTCATGGAAAGGGTAGGGTGAAATTGTATTGTTCTGATATCAGCAATTCTTCCAGAGAAAAAGAGATCACCGATTATGCCGGTACGCATATTTATTTCTATCAAAAAAGGCAAACGAGAAACCCAAGTATTTCTTTAAATTATAATTTCAACTCCGGGAAAAAATTCAATACTAAAAAAATAGAAAGCGGAAATACCGATAACAGGAATTAGAAATTGTAAAGCCGCAATGGCGGTAATTATTTTATCTTTAGGCGGCAATATTTTCGCAGGTATTTACATTAGCAATTGAAAAACATTTATCAAATTATCTTCAGCAACCATGGCGGGCAAATTAATAAAACGGGATATTGTAACTCAGCAGGCAAAGGAGCTAGCCAATTGGGCAGGCAATTTTACTTTTAGTACTAATAATATTTCCCATCCTCACTCTGTTGAGGAAGTACAGGCTTTGGTAAAAAGATATCCAAAAGTAAAAGCTATCGGAACAAGACATTGTTTCAACAGGATCGCAGATAGTAATCATCAGCTCATTTCTATGATGGCGTTGAGCGGCGATATTTCTTTAGATAAAAATGCGCACACAGTTACGGTGAATGCCGGAATGAAATATGGCGAACTGAGTCCTTATTTGGAGACCCAAGGCTACGCTTTACATAATCTTGCTTCGCTGCCGCATATATCTGTTGCCGGTGCTGTTGCAACTGCGACGCATGGCTCTGGTGTTACAAACGGAAACCTTTCATCTGCCGTTGCTGCAATGGAAATTGTTACTGCATCCGGTGACATCATTAATTTATCCCGGCAAAAAGACGGAGAAAAATTTCTTGCGGCCGTTGTTGGTTTAGGTGCATTGGGCATCGTTACAAAAGTAACGCTTGATATTTTACCTACTTATCTGGTGCGGCAGGATGTGTATGAAAAATTGCCACTGCAAGAATTGAAAGGTCATTTTAATACAATTGTAGAAAGTGGCTACAGCGTCAGCCTTTTTACTAACTGGCAGCAGGAAAGTATCAATGAGGTATGGATCAAAACAAAAATAGAAGAAGGAAAAAATTATAATTTTCCTGCCGAATTTTACGGCGCTAAAGCTGCTACAAAAGATCTGCACCCGATAGCAAATATTTCAGCCGAACATTGCACGGAGCAAATGGGAGTGCCCGCCCCATGGTATGATAGATTGCCGCATTTTAAAATGGGCTTCACACCCAGTAGCGGACAAGAATTACAATCAGAATATTTTGTGCCCATGCACAATGCGGTGGAGGCAATTATTGCCATTCAAAAATTAGGAAAACAAATTGGCCCCTATCTTTTAATTAGTGAGATACGTACCATTGCCGCCGATAAACTATGGCTGAGTCCGTGTTATCAGCAGCAAAGTGTAGCCATACACTTTACCTGGAAACCGGATTGGCCTTCAGTAAAAAAGTTATTATCCATAATAGAAAAAGAACTTGCGCCTTTTAGTGCAAAACCTCACTGGGGTAAATT
>JBDUAY010000502.1:0-4062 GCA_040004415.1 Bacteroidota bacterium
GCTATAACGCAGCAAATGTGTGGTACAGAAATTAATATAGTAGATGCGTTGCCTATAAGTTAGACCATGCATTGCCTTGAATCAACTGATACCGGGAACTGGCGGGATTGATATTGCCCGATATTTATTCAATTGCTGGCGCGTAGTTTTGCCAAAATTAAATCGGACCGTTAAATATGAGCAGTAACAACCAATATGTTTCCGCAGAAGAAGCCGTACGGGCAGTTCAATCCGGTAACCGGGTTTTTATTCATGGCAGTGCAGCTACGCCGGTTCACCTTGTTAAAGCATTGCAGCAAAGGCATAACGAAATTAGTAAGGTTGAATTGGTAAGCATTACCAATGTTGGTGATATTGATTTTGATAAACCGGAATACCGGAAAAGCTTTTTCTTCAATTCGTTGTTTGTTTCTGCCAATACAAGAAATGTGTCCAACAGCCTGGATGGAGACTATGTGCCCATTTTTTTGAGCCAGATTCCGCAATTGTTCAAAAGGAATATTTTACCGATTGACGTTGCATTAATTCACGTATCACCACCCGACGCGCATGGATTTTGTTCGCTCGGAACATCTGTAGACATTGCACGTGCCGCGGTGGATACTGCTAAAATTATTATTGCACAGGTCAACCCCAAAATGCCACGTACGCATGGCGATGGGTTTCTGCATGTTGGTAAAATTAATTCGCTTGTTTGGCATGAGTGCGACTTACCAGAAGTGGACTATTCTGCAAAAACAAGTGATGCAATAAAACAAATCGGAAAAAATGTTGCTTCGCTTATTGAAGACGGGGCAACATTGCAATTGGGGATAGGAAGTATACCGGACCAGGTGTTGCAGAATCTTGCAGGTCATAAAAATCTTGGACTTCATACCGAAATGTTGTCAGACGGTGTTATACCGCTTATTGAAAGTGGTGCAATCAATAACCAGCTTAAAAAACTAAACGTTGGCCGTAGTGTTACAGGCTTTATGCTCGGCACTAATAAGTTGTACAGTTTTGTAAACGACAATCCACAGATAAGAGTAATGGACATTGGGTATGTTAATGACACCAGCATCATTCGCCAAAATCCCAGGGCAACGGCCATTAATAGTGCAATTGAAATAGACATAACAGGGCAGGTATGTGCAGACTCAATCGGTACTTACCAGTTTTCTGGCATTGGTGGACAAATGGATTTTATCCGGGGTGCATCATTATCTGAAAATGGTAAACCAATTATTGCCTTGCCGTCTGTAACTTCCAAGGGTCTTTCGCGCATTGTACCTTTTTTGAAAGAAGGTGCGGGTGTTGTGACTACCCGTGGTCATATACACTGGGTGGTAACCGAATACGGGATGGTGGATTTGTTCGGCAAAAACCTGAAACAAAGAGGAAAAGCGCTGATAAGTATCGCACATCCCAATCATCGCGAAGCAATTGAGCGGTCCTTTTTTGAACGGTACAAATAGTAGGACAGTTGCCTGAAACCCCGGTTAGCTTTTTTAAATCCGTTTCATTAAATGGCTTTGCTAAATGTATCCTGGAGCGGCAGACCCTCTTTGCGCTGCAGGTACAAATCAAATGCGCTGCAAATATTGCGTATAAAATGATGTCCTTCGCCGGTTAACTGCAATTCATTCCTGTTATATTGTACCAACCCATCCCTGGCGTATTCCGCTAAAGCCGGGAAACAATATTTTTCCAGTATGGGCAGGTGTTCGGCTTTGAATACCGTATGCCCTTTGCATGATATGTCTTTAATGTATTGTCTGAAAGCAAGATCTTCTTCGCTTAGAAAAAACCCACGCTTCACTGCAAACTTGCCTGCATGCACAAGCGCATAATAGTTGTGCAGCGCTTTATCATTTTGTGCAAAGGCGTTGCCGAGATCACTGATGGCGGAAACACCCAATCCGATCACCATTGCACTATTCTGGGTAGTGTAGCCCATAAAGTTCCGGTGAAGGGTGCCTTTTTGTTTTGCCACATGCAAATCATCGTGCGGCAACGCAAAGTGATCCATACCAATGTCTTTGTAGCCGTTTTCCAGCAAAAGATTTTTGCCAACCAGGTACAGCGCCAACTTTTCCTCTGCGGCCGGCAAATCTTTCTCATCGAACAAGCGCTGCCCCCGGCTTGTCCAGGGCACATGCGCATAGCTATAAAACGCAATGCGCTCAGGTCTGAGTTTCAACACCTGGGCAATTGTGCTTTGAATACTTTGGGGCGTCTGGAACGGCAATCCATAGATCAAATCGAAATTAACAGAAGTAAAGCCTGCAGCCCTTGCCTCATCTGTTGCTCGTTGCACATTTTCAAAAGGCTGTACCCGGTTGATGGCTAACTGGACTTTTGGGTCGAGATCCTGCACGCCATAACTGATTCTCCTGAAACCCAGGGAAAACAAAGTATTCAACTGTTGCCTTGTGGTATTATTGGGATGGCCCTCGATGCTGAATTGGTAATAGGGGTGAACAATTGCGTTTTTGGTAAGCGTGTTTATCAGCCGTTTTAAGTTAAGTGCCGAAAAGAAAGTAGGTGTTCCGCCTCCCAGGTGTATTTCACGAAGTACTGGCGTTTGGTCCATAAGCTTACGGTATTGCTTCCACTCCTTTTCTATTGCCAGCAGGTATTCTTCTTCAACACCATGATTGCGGGTGATTTTTTTATTGCAACCGCAATAGGTGCATAATGATTCACAAAAAGGAAGATGTATATACAGGCTGATACCGCTTGCCGGATTTTTTATTGAAAATTGTTGCGTGAACTGCTCCTGCCATTGCAATACATCAATCTCGTCCTGCCAGAAGGGGACAGTAGGGTAGCTCGTATACCTTGGCACCGGCAAGTTGTATTTTTGTATAAGCTCAGGACTAATAGTTAGATTTTCTCCCATGCAACAAATCTCTGAAAGCCCCGGCGTTGTTTCACTGACTTTGGTTAATTCACGGTAAGATAAATATCAGGTACCTGTTGCCTTTTGAATATTCTTCGTTTTTTATTAAGAGAGTGCACTGCGTGAAATGGCGCGGGTTACCTTAACGCGGAAGTAATCATAAAACAGCGCAATCAGCAAAAAACAAACGGGCACAAAAAAAGAAGTAAAGCTAATTTGCAGGAACAAAAGACTGCCCATTAATCCGCCAGATAAGAAGGAAATGATAATGGCCAGTCGCAGCGCAATTCTTCTTTTAAGAAGAGGCTGTAGTTTTTTAAGGCTATGCGCTGCCTCGGCCAAATCGATGCCTAAATCAGTAAATATGCCGGTAAGATGAGTTGTTCTGACTATTGACCCTGAAATCAAAGACACCATTGCATTTTGAACACCCATAGAAAAAAGCAGGCTGCCTGCGAAATATTCGGTTTCGGCCAGGCGACTATTATAGTTATGACCAAAGATGGCAAAAAACAGCAGGATTAGAATTATAAAGACAATCGGCACAGTGTAGGCAAAGCGCTTATTTCTGCCCACTTTGGAAATATAGAAGCTCGAAAGAAATGCGCCTGCCAAAAACAAAAACAACCACAAAGCTACCATCATGGTTGAACGTAAGTTTTTTGTTGCAATATTTACTGCGAGCAAAGCCGCATGACCCGTTACGTTCGTTGTTAAAACAGAAAATGCAAGAAAGCCTGCGGCATTAATAAACCCTGCATTGAGGCATAGCAGGATTGCGAGGCGCATATTGTGCTGAAAACTTCTTTTCTGACCTGTGTGTCGAAGCATATTTAGAATAAATATTGTTTCCACTCAATATCGAAAAATACTTCAATGTTATGGTATGAGCAAAGTCAGCCTTTTTCCTGAATCTACTCATATGCAGGCGATAATTGTGGATATACTTTAGTGCCATTATAATAAAGTGGCATGTTTACAAAAAGCCTGGCAGAAATACAGATCGCCTGTTATCATTGTGGCGAAGAATGTATTACGAAAAACATTCGCATTGAAGATAAACGTTTTTGCTGTGAAGGATGTAAGATGGTGTACCAGGTGCTTAACCGGGGTGGACTTTGTGACTATTATAATCTGAATGACAACCCAGGTATCAGTCAACGCATACCGGTGCGCAC
>JBDUAY010000117.1:0-13775 GCA_040004415.1 Bacteroidota bacterium
GCCTCGGCAGTAATTCATACGATGTTCATTTAGGCAAATGGCTTGCCAAATACAAAGATGAAATACTGGATGCAAAAAAACATAACCTGATAGAATATTTTGAAATTCCGGAGGAGGGATTTATCCTGCAACCACAGGTATTTTATTTAGGTGTTACGCAGGAATATACGGAAACACACGCGCATGTTCCATTCCTGGAAGGAAAATCCTCTACTGGCCGGCTGGGTATTGATATACATGCTACAGCTGGTAAAGGCGACGTAGGTTTTTGTGGCAACTGGACACTCGAGATTTCTGTAAAACAACCGGTACGTATTTATAAATATATGCCCATCGGACAGTTAATATATTTTCCGGTGGAAGGTGAAATTGAAATTGCTTACAACAAAAAGAAAGACGCGAAATACAGTGGCCAGCCCAATAAACCAATTGAGAGCATGATGTGGAAGAATGTGTTTTAATCGTGAAACGAGAGACGTCAGTCGTGAGTTCCGCTGGCGGTTTACATTGGTGTGTCTTTTATCCCGACTAACGTCTCACTCATACGATTCACGCTTCACGTATTCATCTGCCAGATGGTGTAGTTTAATATCGCAGCAAAACTTACCCAACTGATGTACGGCACCAGCAGCCAGGCAGCTGTCTTATTTATTTTGCTAAAGGCAATAATGGTACACAAGATGGCTATCCACAATATGATGATGTCTACAAATGCCCATCCAATTAAATGCTCTTTAAAAAAAATATAGGACCAGATAAAGTTTAACCCGAACTGCGCGATGAAAATAATAATGGCCCATTGTTTGGTATCTGCGTTTGCTTTTGCTTTCCAGACCAAATAAAAAGCAATACCCATGAGCAAATACAGTGTTGTCCATACCGGCGCAAATAACCAGTTGGGCGGATTCCACAGGGGTTTATTTACATGTAAAAACCAACCCTGTATTTCCGCAGCTGTAAAAATTCCACCGAGTAAGCCAAAGCCCACGGTTACTGCAATTGAGATAATAAGCTTTGTTATATTGCTCATGATATATATGATTTAATATATGACACCTGTTACATATGCGCAATACCAGCGCAAGCTGCCGGTGAGAACACCGGGCCAGAAAAAAAGAGCTACTCATCAGTCAACTTCTATTATAACGCCAACCCAACCAAAGTATCTTTAACAACGAATCTTTGCTCACGACTCACAACGCATCTGCCCCATATTTCTTATAATATGCAATTAAAAAAGCCATCACTTCATTATAACTCTGCATACCGGATGGTTGTTCATTTGCCATTAAATATTCTCCGTATAATTTCCGGATGTATGGCTCAACAGGGTTTTCATATTTATTGTAAAATGCCCGTAATTCAATATTGTCCTTTTTTACTTGTATTGGTTTTTGTTTATTAAGTTCGATGGCAAGCACGCTGTCTCTTCCATATAATTCACGGATGCCATAGCTGTACAGATCAAAATACACGGAATATTTAAATGCCGCATCTGTTGATTGTTTAGCCGATAAATAGCCGGCAAAATTGGCTTCATTTTCTTTTGCATAACCCAACTGATGGCCCATTTCATGGCAGGTTGTAAAAGGCAATATAAAAACAGGAACTGTTGCATTTACCTGCGCTTCGCCGGTAAAAGGATTGTAATACCCACTATAGCCAAGATAATCCCCCAAATACATAAATAAAGAAGATTTTACGCTTTTGGTTGCATAGCCAAGATGCGGGTTTTGATGTTCTGCCAGTTGATAACACTGGTATGCTTCACCAAAAAGTGCCTGCCTGCGTAAATACAAATTTCTTGTCTGTAATGCTTTTATATTGGTAGTATCCAACCTTTTTACAATAACCTTCATTACATCTCGTAACTCTCCTGTTGAATAAGGCTTCATCTGCAATTGCATTTGGTAAGCCATTCCAAGGCGGTTGTAATTCAATCCCCATAAAATATTAAAAACAGCATATACAAACAGGCTGTAAAAAATAATCCGGCGAACGCTGTTCCACCAAAAAGTTTTATCCGCTTTCTTTTTAAAAATTGCGGCTATGCCCCTGGTTAGTTTTATTAATAGCCAAACGGCTGTAACTGTGTACAAAATATCACCCAAACTAAATGGTATCCATCCAAACAGGAAGCGCAACAGGCGGCTTATTACCGGGTAAATTCCATTAGCGTAATATTTTTCTATCGCGAAAGGGAACAGAGAAAAAATCTTTATCATTACAATCAGCACTATTACAATCAACCAGGCTTTCGTTTTTCTATGCATAATTGTAAAACTAAAATAATCCGTTCAATGGGTGCATTTAAAATTGTCGTTCCGCTTTTCCCTCTACGCCGCAGGTGGACAGGGAATTAAAAGGGTGAGGTAAAAAAAATGCGGCGACAATTTTAAATGCACCCGTTCAATCTGTATCATCCCCGTTCCAAAAGAAAAAACTAATTTGTGTCATGAATTTAACGCAAAATAAAAACGAAGATGCCATGAAGCTGTTGCTCAGCCAGCTTCAGCAGCGTTTTGCCACGGTTGCATTGGGTGGCGGGAAAAAGGCCATCGAAAAACAACGTGAAAAAAATAAACTGACGGCAAGGGAAAGAATAGAATACCTGCGTGATACAGACAAACCGTTTATTGAAACAGGCACTTTTGCCGGATACGATATGTATGCAGAATATGGCGGTTGCCCCAGCGGCGGCACCGTTGCCGGAGTTGGCTACGTGAGCGGACGCCAATGCGTAATTGTTGCAAACGATCAAACCGTGAAAGCCGGGGCATGGTTCCCCATTACCGGCAAGAAAAATTTACGCATGCAGGAGATAGCCATGGAAAACCGTTTGCCCATCATCTACCTCGTAGACAGCGCCGGCGTTTTTTTGCCTTTACAGGATGAAATATTCCCGGATAAAGAACATTTTGGAAGAATATTCCGCAACAATGCTACAATGAGCGCCATGGGTATTACGCAGATTGCAGCCGTCATGGGCGCTTGCGTTGCCGGCGGCGCGTACCTGCCTGTTATGAGTGATGAGACCCTGATGGTAGAAGGAAACGGTTCTATCTTTTTAGCAGGTCCTTATCTTGTTAAAGCTGCCATTGGCGAGGATACAGATGCAGAGACATTGGGCGGAGCCGCTACACATACAGAATTAAGTGGCATTGCCGATTATAAATTTAAAACAGAACAGGAATGTCTTGACCAGGTTAAAAAGATCATATCGAAACTCGGTCATATGAACATGAACGCCGGCTTTGATCATATTCAAAGTAAAGAACCGGTAAAAAGTAAAGAATCTCTATACAATATTATGTCTGAAGGAAACACAAAACCATACGATATAACGGACATGATTGAGTGCATTACCGACAATTCTGAATTTGAGCCTTTCAAAAAAGATTATGGAAAAACAATTGTATGCGGCTATGCAAGAATTGGTGGTTGGGCAGTGGGTATGGTGGCGAACCAGCGGCTCATTGTAAAAAATAAAAAGGGTGAAATGCAATTGGGCGGCGTCATTTACAACGACAGTGCCGACAAGGCCGCACGTTTTATTATGAACTGCAACCAGAAAAAAATACCATTGGTTTTCTTGCAGGATGTAACCGGCTTTATGGTGGGCACCAGAAGTGAGCACAGCGGCATTATAAAAGATGGTGCAAAACTGGTGAATGCGGTGGCCAATTCAGTTGTTCCAAAAATTACGATTATCATTGGCAATTCTTTTGGCGCAGGTAATTATGCGATGTGCGGCAAAGCATATGACCCACGTTTTATTTATGCCTGGCCCACCGCAAAAATAGCCGTAATGGGTGGAGAACAGGCAGCCAAAACTTTATTGCAGATACAAACATCTGGCATGAAAGCAAAAGGCACACCGATCAGCGAAGCGGAAGAACAAAAATTATTAAATGAAATAAAGGACCGGTATGAAAAACAAACCAGCCCGTATTATGCTGCCGCACGTCTTTGGGTAGATGATATCATTGACCCTGCAGATACAAGAAAAGTTATTTGCGAAGCCATCCATGCAGCAAATCACAATCCGGATTTACCTGCGTTTAAAACGGGTGTTTTCCAAGTGTAGTTCGCCGGCACAACCTGTTGCTTTATAATAATTAATTACTTTCGCTCATATTCATTTTTAAAATAGAATGATCGCATGAAAATACCAATATACCAGGCAGATGCTTTTACTGATACGTTATTTGGAGGAAACCCGGCAGCTGTTTGCCCGTTGCAGGAATGGCTCCCGGATGAACTGATGCAAAAGATAGCGTTAGAAAACAACCTGAGTGAAACGGCTTACCTCGTAAAAGAAAATAATGATTATCGTATACGGTGGTTTACGCCGGGCACAGAAGTTAGTCTTTGCGGACATGCTACACTCGCTTCTGCGCATATACTGTTTACTATTTTGGGTCATACGGGTGATACCATAATCTTTCATTCAAAAAGTGGCCCGTTAAAAGTATCGAAACTGAGCAATGGCAAGCTGATGCTGGATTTTCCGGCAAACGCACCAGAAGAAATGAAGGATGTTCCGAAAGGCATTTTTGAAGGATTGGGTATCGATGCGGGCCCGGTTTTTAAAACCTCTTTCGATTATATGGTTGTATTACCATCTCAAAAAATAATTGAAGGATTAAATCCTGATTTTAAAACTTTGTCGCAAGTACCCTGCCGTGGTGTTATCGCTACAGCCAAGGGCGATGATGTGGATTTTGTATCCCGTTGTTTTTATCCGCAAAGTGGCATTGACGAAGATCCGGTAACTGGCTCTGCGCATACTATTATGGTGCCGTATTGGGCAAAGGAATTGAATAAAACAAAAATGAAGGCCATCCAACTTTCTGCACGGCGCGGTTATCTTGATTGTGAACTTGCCGGCGACCGGGTTTTAATGAGTGGTAATGCAGTAACGTATTTAAAAGGAGAAATTGAAGTGTGATTAAAGCGATGATCAAAAGTTGCAGGCGGTGTGCGAATAACACGTAGCCAGGTGGCTGAAGCAATCGTCTACAATAATAAGCGGCGTGTGATATAAGTTATCCTGCTGTATTTTGGAGCGTTTTGATTTATGGTGGCGTTGCATAAAGAACCAAAAGTAAAAGTGAGTGACACCCGTCCGAACGGCGTTCATCCGGGCGGGCAACGATGTCCAGCAATGTTATAAAGCCCGTCTCAAAAAAAAATATGCCGAACAAAGGATTAATTATTTATACGGATGGCGCATCTCGTGGAAACCCCGGCCCTGGTGGCTATGGCGCTATTTTAAAATGGGGCGATACGGAAAAGGAATTATCGGAAGGCTATCGCAAAACAACCAATAACCGCATGGAATTATTAGGCGTTATTGCTGCGCTGGAAGCGTTAAAAAAAGATGGGTTAAATATTACCGTTTATAGCGACAGCCAGTATATCGTAAAATCTGTTGAGGAGGGATGGCTGAAAAACTGGATAGCCACCGATTTCAAAGGTGGCAAAAAAAATAAAGACTTATGGCTGCGTTATAATGAATTAAGTAAAAAACATAGCATCAAATTTATTTGGGTTAAAGGGCATGCCAGCAATGCTTTTAATAACCGCTGCGATATCCTGGCCACCACCGCTGCTGACGGCAGGCATTTACTGGTGGATGAAGGATATGAGCAGGAAAATTAATGGCAACAAAAAAGCCATCGCGCAATCGTGATGGCTTTCCTTAACACATAGGGAAAATGTGTTTATGCATGAGCAGCTTTCACTGCCGCAGTATTATTTTTAGTTAACAGGTAATAACCACCAAACAGCACTGCGCTAAAAAAGACAGTTGATTCAAGTGAACCTTTAAAGAAAGGTAGTCCATCACTGTATGCCATTAGTAAACCCTGGAAAGTAAATGGCCTGTTAAGGCCGCGCAGTTGAGCGCCCATCATTCCGCTCCAGGTAATAAAATTAGATAGTAAAAAAAACGCGCATGGCGCAGCCAGGGATGCCGCCAGCACATTGATGACATTTATTTTCTTTATGGCAAAACCAAAAACAACCATCAAAGCAAACAGGCAATACGTTAACCATTGGCCGGGATAGAAACCATAGATATTGGCACTGGATACGCCGGCACTGTATAAGCCCTGGTAAAATAAATCTGACAAGAACATAGAAAATACGGGCAATGCAAAAGCCCACTTTTTGTCTTTAATAACGGCACCGCCAAATATAGCCATGGCAATTTGCGGGGCAAAACCCCAGGGGCGGCCGGGAATGATACGGTACAATGCTGCTATTACAATTAAGGCAATCATCGTCCAGATAAGTGATTTGTTAGATTTCATTTTCTTATTTAATAGTCAGCAAAAATAAATGAAATTATGCTGCCGGGCAAACTAAGATTGGGCCAGCTGATACCTGGTAGCTGGTACCGAGGCCCGGTAAATTTCAGCATGGGTGATTGATTTCAGGATTATTTCAGAACCGTTCACCGCTATAAAAGCTTCGCCGTGTTTAAAGCGTTGGGTATTTAAACCACTTACTGCTTCAACGGCTCCATTCAATACCAGGAAAATATCGGCGGAATGTATGTTCAAATGGTAGGTTTGATTAGCACCCAATACAATTTTGCTTAGTTCAAAATCTGGTGCGGGCGTTTTAAAAACACGCTCCGTATCGTTCAAAGATTCGCCCAGGATAATATTGGGCGTAACCGGCTCAAATAACACATGCTTCATCAGTTCTTTTACGTCGATATGCTTGGGTGTTAAACCGCCGCGCAGAACATTATCGCTATTGGCCATTATTTCTACATTCTGGCCTTCCAGGTAAGCATGCAAAATGCCGGCATCCTGGAAAACGGCTTGTCCTTCTTTAAGATGAACTACATTAAAGAGATAGATTGAAAAAATACCCCGATCAATTTTATCACCCTCATTAAAAGTAAGTGCTGCACGTGCGGCCCAAAAATCCGGACCATCTTTTTGCAAGTTATCAGCTTTATACAATGGAATAATACGATCCAGCAACGGTTGTAAGATGGCGTTTACTTTTGACTGATCCATCGTCATTACCAGCTCATATAATTTTTTATAATTGTCCTTTTCAAATATGGCAACCATAAAATCAAATTCAGGCACTGCCTTTATTGTTTTAATCAGTGCTTCCGGATTTTGAAATCCATGCAGTAACCAGAACTCGCTTAAAGCCGTCATCAGCTCCGGTTTATGGTTATCATCTTTATAATTTCTATCAGGTGCGTTTAATGGTGTACCTTTTTTATTTTCATGGGCAAATTCAAGTACGGCGGCTTTTTTGTTGGGGTGAACTTGTATCGACAACATGTCTTTTACATCCAGGATTTTTAACAGGTAAGGCAACCGGCCAAATATCTTTTTTGTGGCTTCTCCCAAATAACCAGGATTTTCTTTTATGAATTGATCGAGGTTTTCTCCATTCGCTAATTGTGCCGGTGCATTTTCATGCGCACCCAGCCAGTATTCTGCAAAGGGCTGATGTTTATTATTATCAATACCCAGCAATGCCGGTATATATTCAAACCCACCCCATTGATAGTGTTGCACTTTTCCAGTTAACCTGAATAGGCTATTTTTATCGCTCATAATTTTCGGTTTGTTGAATTTGTGTCTTGCATGATAAAATCAACTGTACATAAAGAGCGGTAAAATAATAAAAAAAACGGAAACGATTGGCAAAGCATAATGCATTGGGTACCGAAGGCGAGGTGATGGCCGCAAAATGGCTGGCGGATAAAGGATTTATTTTGCTGCACCAGAACTGGCGCTATTCGTATTATGAAGTAGATATTATTGCTGCCCTGGATAACGTGTTGCATTTTATTGAGGTAAAAACCAGGCGCAATAAAAAGTTTGGTGAACCGGAAGAAAGTGTAGATGATAAAAAAATTGCTAACCTGATGAATGCCGGCGAAGAATTTCAGTACCTGTACCCGCAATGGAAGCGTGTGCAGTATGATGTATTGTCTATCAGCATTCAACCAAATGGAACAACTGATTATTTTTTTATTGACGATGTTTATTTGGGAGATGTTTGATCCTATTCCTATTCCTGCGTGGTTTAATTTTTTTTACTGATTTGAATAAGAAATTTTTACCACTGCGGCACGGCGTGTAACCCGGACTGACATACAGATCACCCGCTGCCTCACACCTGATCATTCTTCACCAACTCCATAATCTTCTCTACCCATTTATACGTGGCGGGACAATATTCTACATTTTGTTTGTACACATGTACATAATCAGTCATCTTCTTTTTATCGTGGTGCGGAAAGCCGGAGCAGTCTGCCGGGCGCACATCATAAATAGAGCATTTGTTATCTGTTAAGTTCAGAAACTGGCAAGGCTGTTTTACATTCATCCAGTCACCGTCCCGTTTGTCTTTGTATAAATATTTTTCTTTGAATGCTTTTCCTGTCATATCAAGATGAGAGGAGATTCTTTTGATATCTTCCGGCGTAAATGTAGGCGTCATCGTTTTGCAACAATTGGCACAGCTAAGGCAATCCGTTTCGCGCCATGCATGCTTATCGGCCGCAATGGTCATTGCTTTCAATTCTTTGTGCGGGCTTTTTTCAAGTCTCGATAAAAACATACGAAACCGCCGCCTGTTGTGCCGCACCTTCTGTTTAAAAGAACGCAGATTTACCAATTGCATATTGAAATTATCAGTTGTGGATTTTATTATTCAAATTTGACATTCGAAAGTAAGGTATATCAATCAACAATCATTCATCTTTATAGCTGTTAACCCATGTGGGAACCATATAAAAAAGGATTTAAAGCATACTTGCAGCTGGAGAAATCGCTCTCGGATAATTCTGTTGAAGCTTACTTGCGGGATGTAGAGAAACTAACCCAGTTCCTGCAAAGTCAGCATACCCTGGTTACGCCAGAACAATTGCAATTAAAGGACCTTCAACGTTTTCTTCAATTTATTACGGAGCTTGGCATGACGGCTACTTCACAGGCAAGAATTATTTCCGGCCTGCGTGGATTTTATAAATATTGCCTGCTGGAACATATTGCCAAAACAGACCCGACTGTTTTACTGGAAGCGCCCAAACTTAAAAGATCACTACCGGATGTTCTAACCTTTGAAGAGATTGAAGCCATTATTGCAGAAATTGATCTTAGCAAACCGGAAGGCGGCCGCAACAAAGCTATTCTTGAAACCATGTACAGTTGCGGTTTGCGGGTGAGTGAACTGGTCAACCTGAAAATATCCAACCTGTACATGGATGTTGGTTTTATAAAGGTATTGGGCAAGGGTGATAAAGAAAGACTGGTACCCATTGGCCGGAGCGCCATTAAATACATCAATATTTATCGCGACAATATACGTGTACACATCGCCGTTACACCGGGGAACGATGATATATTATTTTTAAACCGGCGCGGCAGTAAACTCAGCCGCGTCATGATTTTTTTAATGCTGAAGGAACTGGTAAAACAGGCAGGCATTACAAAAAATATTTCTCCGCATACATTGCGCCATTCATTTGCTACCCATTTGGTAGAAGGCGGTGCTGATTTACGCGCCGTACAAGAAATGCTGGGACACGAAAGCATTACTACGACAGAAATTTACACGCACCTCGACAGGGAATATCTGCGAAAGACACTGCAAAATTTTCATCCGGCATATAAATAGTTACTGCACCAGCAATTTAGTTGCATAATTTTTCCCATTTTGCCTGCCAGTCACATTTACAATATACACGCCGTTAGTTAAAAACATATTCGCGCTAAAACTTTCTGTGTGATTTTTCGAGGGGATATTTAACTGCCTGCCATAGATAATCTTGCCAGAAATATCTATAAACTGAACAGCGTATTCCCCGTATTCTTTTATATTAAAATTGATTTTAAATTGACTATTAACGGAAACCGGATTTGGGTAAATTTTAATTTCGTTTAGGTTGACAACTTGTTTAACAATGTTTTTAACTTTCTCATACCTGGTATATCTGCGACGAACCTCTATCCCGCCCGCAGTTACGCATATCAATTGTGAAGGAAGTCCCGAAATAATTATATCATCCATTAACGAACTTTCTAAAATAATGTCGCCCAATTGCAACACCCGCGCATCATTTTCATTCGTCGCCCATTCTTTATTTGCAATGGAATCTATTTCAACATTTTTTGTCTTATAACCAACCGAACTGGCCATAATTTTTAAACCTGCCATATTGGGGTTTATAAGAAGTTTAAAAAAACCTGCAGAATCGGCAGCGGCGCCAGCACGGGTTCCATTTAAACTTACTGACGCATAGGCAACGGGATTACCATTGTCATCTATTACTCTTCCGTGTAGTTCTATCCTGCCTTTGTTTTCCTTTTGCACGTACGCTACCGTTCCCATTCTTATTGGTAACGGCTGACAGGTGATCACCGGCTTATTTTTGCTTGTCTGTGCATCAGCTTTAGAAGACAACATGACCAGAGACGCAGCTACACCCATCCAGTATTTCCACCATATTCTTTTTTGTATCGCTGGTATTACTAAATCACGGTTGATTTGATCAATGCCTACCCTGCCACATGTATTGCTACTGGCAGTTGAAATATAATGCAGGATTTCTTTATCGGTCATCGTACTAAAATCTATTACTTGTTTTTGGCACGACATGCAGAAGCGCCCTTGTTCTGTGCCAGTCATATCATTCCAGTTCTCATGACAAGGCTCTGGTATGTGCAGTTGTATTTTTTGTTTCATAGCAAGTATGTTTTAAAAACCTGCCCGGATCCTGAACCCAGGGCAGGTTTAATGGTTAAGATTATTAGCGGCGGCTGTTTGCTTGTTTTTCAGCATCGTCTTCTTCCACTACAGTTTTTTTATTTTGCTTCGCGATGAATTGCGCATTCTTCACCAGCTTTAAAAATTCACTACGGTAACCTTCTTCGTCTTTGCCCAGCGCATCTTTTGCCATTTGCCAGGCGTTGTTGTAGGACGATGATTGCTTAAATTCAGAATTACGCAACAACATACCAAACTCTCCTACTGCCGCTGCAAACCTGAAGTTGGAAGAAACGGCTTCCCTCCCTTCCCCAATAAAAGACACAACGGAATGATTATCTGTTACCGCATGCTCAATCAGCTTGCTAACATCGCCATCTGGTTTTTTATACCTGAATTTAATGGTCATTATTTCATTGCCATTAGCAGCAACAAGTGGTTTAATTTGTGGTTGGTATTTTAGTTTATCTACATCCTCCATGAATTCATTTTTTACGCCAACCGGGATTACTTCATACAATGCTGTTACAGTATGCCCGCTTCCCAATTCGCCCGCATCTTTTTTATCGTTATTGAAATCCTCTTTGTTTAACAACCGGTTTTCGTAACCAATTAAACGGTAGGCCTGTACTTTAGCCGGATTAAATTCTACCTGTAGTTTTACATCTTTTGCAATGGTGAATAATGTACCGCCAAATTCATTTACCAACACTTTTTTTGCTTCCTGAATGCCATCGATATATGCATGGTTGCCATTGCCTTTATCTGCAAGCTTCTCCATTTTATTGTCTTTGTAATTTCCCATGCCATAACCCAGCACTGTTAAAAACACACCGCTGTTTCTTTCCCCTTCAATCATTCTTACCAGGTCATCATCACTACTGGCGCCTACATTAAAATCTCCATCCGTACAAAGTATGACACGATTATTACCGTTTTTCATAAAATTCTCTTTGGCAGTTTTATATGCCAGTTTTATGCCTTGTCCGCCGGCTGTTGAACCGCCAGCTTCCAGTCTGTCGATGGCGTCTTTAATGGTAGATTTCTCTGATCCGCTGGTTGGAGGCAGTACTAATCCGGCATTGCCTGCGTATGCCACCAATGAAATTTTATCCTGTTCACGCAACTGATCAACCAATAATTTCATAGAAGCTTTTACAAGAGGCAATTTATTTTCTTCCATCATAGACCCAGACACGTCGATTAAAAAAACAATGTTGGAAGCGGGTAAATTTTCCACGGGAATTTTCTTACCCTGTAAACCAATCAATACAAGTTTGTGGTTTGTATTCCAGGGGCAATCCGCCATTTCTGTATTGATAGAAAACGGATCATCGTTTTGCGGTTGCGGGTAATCGTAATGAAAGTAGTTTATCATTTCTTCTATGCGCACAGCCCCGGCAGGCGGCAATTGATTCATTTCTAAATAACGCCTGATATTACTGTAGGATGCAGCATCAACATCAATTGAAAAAGTAGACAGCGCATTTTGATCAACAGTCAGAAAACGGTTTTCAACAATATTGTCGTAATCTTCTGTATTAAAATCGCTGTCCGTTGAAAATCCCTTATTTTTATCGATGCGGTTTTGCAGCCTGCGATCTTTTTTAGACATGCCCGTTATGGAAACACCAGCAACCTTTCCCTGCAAGGGCTTGGCAACATCGTACTGCCTTCCGCTGGTAATAGCAGGTGCAACTACTTTTGCGCGTACCGGAGGTATATATTCTTCATTGCCTGATCCTGAATAACCCATCACCACAACGTCTTCCAGCTTTTGGCTGCTTGCTTTCAACCTGACATTTATTGCGCTTTTCCCTTTGATGGAGATTGTCATTTTATCAAAACCAATTGCAGTAAATATTAACACAGACTTTTCATTGATTACCGTAATCTTATAGTCGCCATTCGCATCGGTTGATGTGCCGGCACTTGTTCCTTTTTCATGAATGCTTGTACCTGAAACCGGAACACCCTTATCATCCGTAACTTTACCGGTGACGGTAAAATTGTTGGGCTTATAAAACGACAAAAGACCCAGGCTTACTATTAAACAACAGAATAAGAGATATCGCATAGATTAAATTTTTAAATTTTTATAAATGAATATTACGGCTAACTGGTAATGGATGCAGGCATTTCCAGGATTACATAACCATAATGCAGATTTTTTGAATTATTTTGGAATGCGAAGCGTGAGACGTGAAACGTGAGGCTTGAGTAAAGCCCTGGATAATTTGGATCCACGCACGTCTGACGATTCACGACTAACGATAAAACCTAATAAATACAACCAACTGCCTTTCTTAAAAACCATATCAAACCCGGAGACCAGCGATAAAGAACTAGTGCTTACCTATCAGCAAAGCGGCGACCTGACGGTCTTGTCGAACCTTTATCAGCGTTATATGGAACTGGTATACGGCGTTTGTTTAAAATACCTGGCAGATCCTGAAACAGCGAAAGACGCGGTGATGCAGGTATTTGAAGACTTGATAATCAAACTAAAGAAACATGAGGTGGATAATTTTAAAAGCTGGCTGTACACGTTGGCTAAAAACCATTGCCTCATGCAATTGCGCAGTGGAAAAAATAAAAAAACAGTTTCTATTAGCCCGGAGCTTATGCAAAGCGGTGAAGAATGGCATCTGAATGGCGAATTGCAAAAGGAGGCAGAGTTCAAAAAATTGGAGCGCTGTTTGCAAACTTTAACGGCAGAACAACAACAAACGGTAGAATTGTTTTACCTGAAGCAAAAATGTTATAATGAAATTGTTGCGCAAACGGGGTTAGACTGGAAAAAAGTAAGAAGCCTGATTCAAAACGGCAAAAGAAATTTGAAAATTTGTATGGAGAAAAATAGTAATTAGTATGCACGATGTAGTTCTCTTTTACAGGAAGCGCAGATGCTATTATTTTTATGATATTAATCCACTAAAAGCTCATAGCGAATGACTAACCGTTAAATAATGAGTGAAGAAACTAAACATATAAATTATTCAGCAGCTGATATTGAAAAA
>JBDUAY010000503.1:0-4056 GCA_040004415.1 Bacteroidota bacterium
ACCTGTGTAGGCCATGCTTCTTCGGGCAACATTCCATTGCTGTGTAAGGTTTCTTTACCGCCAACACTTGTTCCCCATAAACCTTTATTGATAGAATACACCGCTTTATCAAAATTCATTTCTACGCCTTTTGATTTCAGGTAAGTAATTTCGTCTTCCCGGCTTAATTTAAGATCACGTATGGGTGTTATGATCTCCACACCAGGAATCATAATATTGAATATCATGTCAAAACGTACCTGGTCGTTACCAGCGCCCGTGCTGCCGTGCGCTACTGCATCTGCATTCAATTTTTTTACATGTTCTGCGATGTGCAGTGCCTGGCTCAATCTTTCTGCGCTTACACTTAACGGGTAGGTATTATTTTTTAAGCAATTACCAAAAACCAGGTATTTGATGATACCGTCGTAGTAACTTTTTACTGCATCCACTGCAGTATGGGTTTTAACACCCAGCTTATAGGCATGTCCTTCTATCTTTTTCAATTCTTCTGCTGTAAAACCGCCCGTGTTTACAATAACGGAATGCACTTCATAGCCTTTGTCATCCGTAAGATATTTTACACAATAGGTGGTATCTAACCCACCACTGAACCCAAGTACAACCTTTTTTGCCATTATGTATGATTGAGGAAATTAGAGATTGAAAAAATACTGCAATACCGACTTTGATTTACCCGTTGTTTTACTGTTAACAGAATGCCCGGTAAAATCTTTCCTGGTAAGCCATTGCAATAATTTGCTCTGTTTTATTTTCATAAAACGCTCATATAATTTAGAATGGGTAGAAAAGCTATCGGCTGTTTCGTGCGGCTCATAATGATCTTTGGGATCGTACAGCATCGCCGTACACATACAGTTCTTCCGTTCCTTGCTCATCAGGATATCATAGTTTACACAGCTTTTGCAGCCAGCCCAAAATGCTTCATCCTGCGTTAATTCTGAATAAGTAACCGGTTCGTATCCCAGTTCAGAGTTAATTTTCATGACTGCCAGGCCGGTGGTGAGACCAAATATTTTAGCTTCCGGGTATTTTTCCCGGCTCAAATCAAAAATTCTTTTTTTGATGCCTTTGGCAACCCCGCTCTTACGATAGTCGGGAGCAACTATTAAACCGCTGTTGGCCACATATTCCCCGTGACCCCAGGTTTCTATATAACAAAAGCCAACCCATGCGCCTCCTTTGGTTAGCGCTATTACGGCTTTACCTTCCTCAATTTTTTGATCGAGGTATTCGGAACTGCGCCGCGCGATACCGGTACCCCGGGCTTTGGCGCTGCTTTCCATTTCTGCAGTAACGGTAGTCGTATATACTTTGTCGGCAAGGGTAGCCACCCTGATAATGATCTGCTGATTATCCACTTTATGTAGTATTAATAACTGGATGACCAATCCATGTAAATAGTAAAAAAATCCGGGGGATATTTTCACTGATAGGGGCCTGGTTAACGGCTCGTCCTATCAGCAACCACGTCGCGGTCGGGGAAGAAAGAAACAACTTAAGGCATTGAAGGCCCTGCTGTTTTCTATTGCGGTATGTGGTGCTTTGTTTGTCAACTTTAGTTCAGAATTTAATGAGTTCAATTATTAGAAACGCAAAAGTATAAATTTTGTATATAAATACGCTAAAAAATTATTAATACTTTGTTATCCTTTACTAACGTATGTTCCTGTGTAGCCGTCAGTTGAGTGATTTTATGACATGCTTTATGCAAGAATATATAGTAATACTATAAAATATTGTTTCTGTAAAGGGTTGCTGGCGTACGCGCGTCAATACATAAATCGTTTTTTACCGCTTATCTTTAACCAGATAAAAATTGCAGGAAAAGCCCGTTAAACGGGAGTTTTTGTCTTTTTCAACAACCTTTTATTTGCGGTATTTTGCTATTCCCGGTTCAGTTGCAAAACCCTATCTTTGCCCCTCTTAAAAATTTTGTAAATAAAACTAGAACTCCAATGAAGATTTTGGTTGCCATGTTTGCCGGCATTTTGATACTTATTTCAGCCTACCAGTTGTCTTTTACCTGGTTTGTGAACAAGCACGAAAGCGCCATGGCAGAAAAAGCAAAACTGTGGACGAAAAGCCATTACGCAAATGCCGCCATCAAATATCCGGGCGACAAAGAAAAAGAAACGCTTTACGAAGACACGCTCGCCCAGATCCAGGCTAAATACCTCGCCCGGTTGCTGGACAGCACCCGCGAAACCAAAATAACCTGGTGGGGACAAACCTATCAGAAGGCGAAAGAAAGTGAGTTATTACTTGGGCTGGATTTGCAGGGTGGTATCAACGTTTCATTAAACGTTGAATTAACCGGCCTGATAAAAAATCTGTGCAACAATCCCAATGACCCAGGTTTAAAGAAAGCCATTGAAGAAGCAAACAGGAGAAAAACAAACAGTGACGCCAATTACATTGATTTATTTGCGCAAGCATTTAAAGACGTCAATCCCGGACAGTCGCTGGCACCTTTATTCAGCAACAACACGCATAACAAACTTAAGATTGATGCTTCCGACGCAGCTGTTGTAACCTATTTGCATGAACAGGCTGATGCGGCCATGCAACAAACTGAAAAAACACTTTCTCAGCGTATCAATAAGTTTGGTGTAACACAACCAAATATTAATCTTGATAAAAATAAAGGCATCATTACGGTAGAGCTGGCGGGAGCAAATGATCCTGAACGCATCCGTAATTATTTGCAAAGCACTGCCCACCTCCAGTTTTTTGAAGTATATAATATAAGTGAGATAAGCCAGTCACTTGAAGCTGCCGATAAAACACTTACGGCGATGTTAAGCGGTAAAAAGGCTGGCGATACTGCAAAAGCTGCACCCGCAAAAACTACTGACAGCTCACTTCAAAATATTTTAAAAAAAGATACCAGCAAAACAACATCAACTATTGCTGATACTAAAATTCAATACCCGCTTATAAAGTATTTTAACGGCGGTTTTGTAAGAGATAAAAACGGTCAGCCCGCTAAAGATCAAACTGGTAACGTACAATATACCGGCTACCTGGGCTATGTTCCTGTAAAAGATACAGGGCTTCTAAATAGTTATTTAACCAATCCCGTTATTGCAAACAGTTTTCCAACCAATCTTCGCTTTTTATATGGCATCCAGGAGAAAGATGAAAATGGCAAAGTCTCTGACGGAATATTGCTATATGCCATAAAAACAATACCGGGTACTGATAAAGCAAAACTGGAAGGTGGACATGTTACCGACGCAAGACAAGACTATGATCAGTTTGGTAAAGTAGAAGTAAGCATGAGCATGGATAAAACGGGTGCTGCCATTTGGGAGCAAATGACCGGCGATGCGTATAAAAAGAAAAGCCAGATTGCCATTGTACTGGATGATATGGTATACTCTGCACCGGGTGTTACTACCGGACCAATCGCCGGCGGCAATTCACAGATAAGCGGAAGTTTCACGGTAGAGCAGGGCCAAGATTTAGCTAATATATTGAATACAGGTAAACTGGAAGCACCAGCAAAAATTGTACAGGAACAAGTAGTAGGACCTACACTTGGTGCAGAAGCTGTACACGGTGGTACCATTGCCTTCGCCATTTCTTTTGGGGTAATATTCCTGCTGATGCTTGTTTATTATAACACGGCGGGATGGGTAGCAAACATTGCACTTATTTTAAACTTACTTTTTACAATAGGCGTATTAAGTGCGCTGGATGCCACACTAACGGCACCCGGTATTGCAGGTTTGGTATTGACTATTGGTATGGCAGTAGATACCAACGTTATTATTTTTGAACGTATTAAAGAAGAACTCACGAAGGGTAAAAATTATCCGCAGGCAGTAAAAGACGGGTACAGGCGTTCGTTACCGCCGGTACTGGATGCGCACGTTACCACGCTTTTAACTGCACTCATATTATTATATTTCGGACTTGGCCCTGTAAAAGGTTTCGCAGTAACGCAGATACTCGGTATTCTTTTATCATTGTTCTGCGGTATTCTTGTGAGCAGGCTGATAACAGATTTCTGGACAAACAAAAATCGTCACTTTAATTACTTTACCAATG
>JBDUAY010000118.1:0-13748 GCA_040004415.1 Bacteroidota bacterium
CATTCGTTTGAGCCGACCGTTTTCGTCCTGCAGCGACCTCATATCTTTGAGATGTGAAGCATCCCGTCCCCGCATATTTTTTACGATAATTATACAGCGGGGCTTTGCTGATCCTGTACTCCCGGCTTGGGTCTATTGTATCCGACCCTCTTCATACTTTTTCAGAATCGATACGATCTGCGCCTGGAAAACCGTTGCTGTTTAATATTTGACAGTAAAATTTAGCCTCTTAGGAGATATGGAATTAAAGATTTTATTAAAAATAAAATTTATCTGGCTACCGGGTGGGGAAAAGTGCGCAATCGATTGCGTCATACATTTTGGTGAGGAAGGGTTTTATTTGTGGAGTCATTAAGATTCCACTAATCTGCCATCTTGTTCTGTCCTGCAAAAGACCAATTACATTTTACAATTGGCCCTAATCATAAACAGGTCACATCCGGGTTGTAATATATTGCCTGATTTTTCCATGTTGTTTCTGTCGCCAGGAAGGCGCTTAAGTGGGTAGAACCGGATGGACTCAAAAATTATTTTCAATCCTGTAAGCGCGCCACATGCACCCAGTCAATATCTGCGTAGCCTGCATCATTGGTTTGCGATTGCCGGGTGCAAAACACACCAAACTTTGCACCAATCCAACGGCCCGGTGTGGCAGTAAACAATGTGCCAGCATCCGTAAATCCATCCCCATCAAAACTGTAAGCAAACCGGCATTTGCCGCCAGCTGCTACCAAAAGCCTTAACCAGACTATTGCACTTTTCGATTTTGCTAAAACAGTCTCCGTTTCCGGATTGCCTTTATATGCATCATTGCAAACATTGTATACCAGGCTCAGTCCGTCCTTTGAACTTTTTACTGCGATGTTAGCATAACTAAGACCCATAACCGCTAAACCTGCTTTTTCATTTTCAAGTTTGGTGTTGGGTGAGAATTTCAATTTCACTGTTACCATAAATTCTTCAGCAGGGAATTTTTGCTGCAGCACATTGGGCGCAAACCATAGATTGGCAGCGCTGTCTGCTTTGTCTGAAAATAAACGCATGGTGCCGGCAGCTGGATTATTGAATAGCCACACCGCTTTTGGATTGGCAGGCCATTGCCATTGTAAACCCAATTCATTCCCATTGCATTCATCTGATTCAACTGGCGTTGCAACAGCATAGCTTTTACCAACATTTGGTTTTTTATATGATGAAACTGGCTCGCCTTTACCATCTCCATCCTTGTCAGCGCCAATCACCGGCCAGTTGTTGATCCATTTCATCGGTTCCAAATGCAATACGCGGCCATAAGCGTCTTTATCCTGGAAATGCAAAAACCAATCCTCCCCAGTTTGTGTAGTTACCCATGCACCCTGATGCGGACCGTTTGTTTTTGAAGCGCCCTGATCCATTACCACTTTTCTTTCGTAAGGACCATAGATATTTTTTGAACGCAAAGCCAGCTGCCAGCCGGTGCCTACGCCGCCTGCGGGGGCCATAATATAATAATACCCGTTGCGCTTGTATAATTTCGGTCCTTCCAATGTTGGATCAGTATCGTGTCCGTCAAACACAAGCTTACCTTCATCAATGGTCTTGTCGCCTGCTGTATTCATTTGTTGCATCACCAAAATAGATTTGATGCCGGCGCGGCTTCCGGCAAATGCATGCACCAGGTAAACCTTTCCATTATCATCCCAGAAAGGGCAGGGATCAATCAAACCCTTTCCGCCTTCTACCAAAACAGGATCGCTCCAGGGCCCACTGGCATTTTTTGCTTTTACAACGTAGATACCAAAATCCGGATCAGGATAATAAATATAAAACTCATTGTTATGATAACGCATGGCAGGTGCCCAAACGCCTTCTCCGTGTCTTGGCGTGGAAAAATGATCATAAGGCGGCTGGCGGGGCAACGCATACGCCAGTATTTCCCAATTCACTAAATCTTTTGAATGCAGAATGGGCAAACCCGGTATATCTTCAAACGAAGATGATACGAGGTAATAATCATTGCCGACCCTGATGGCATCAGGGTCAGAGTAATCTGCATGCAATACAGGATTTTTGTATGTACCATCTCCATTATCTGACACCCAGACTTTCGACAGATAATGGCGTTGTCCTTTGGCGCAATGGTTGAACAAACAAAACATAGATAAAGAAATTAAACACAGCAACCATTTTTTCATTGTGGTAATTTATTTTATACCCATTATGCTTCTGTAATAAATCCAATATTTTTTTTATTTAAAGGTAAGCGAACTTATACCAGGGATATAACCTTTCAACTGAAAAACATGCTTCCCATTATCTGCTTGCACCTATTCACCACGTCTTGTGTAAATCCCTGTTGCGCCACCGCTTTCATATGCCTGCGGAGGAGGCATATGAAAAGGATGCAAATTCAAACCTTTCCCTGAAAGCACAGTTTTTTGATTGCACATTATCTTTAGCGTTTCATATAGTTTAATTTTAAAATTCGATCCTGCATGAAAATAAAAACAAATCTTTCGCTATCAGGTTTCTGCGCATTGATTGCAATTACTATTATTGTAATTACGCTAACACCGCTACCGCAGGATTTGGCATATCATCGATTTGCCGATCATCGGACTATTTTAAACGTTCCCAATTTTATGAATGTAATAAGCAATTTGCCTTTTTTATTTGCAGGGGTGTACGCCCTTAAAAAAATAAAATTGTCAGATGATAGGACTGCTATTTTGGCTTCCATATTTTGCCTCCTTATGTGCATAAAAAAATTGATGCTTTAAAGCAGCAGTCTGGATATTTTAATTAGCCCAAACCCAATGCCAGAAAGGATTCCGGGAGATGGAGGATACCAAAATAAAATTTATTTTATGCCTCCTCAAATGCACCCTCAGTGAGAAAATAATAAAAAATCGATTGTAGAATGGACGTGATTGATATTCTTTGCAATAGCACACGAAATAAAGAACGGGCGCATTAGAATGCGAACCCACGATATGAACCCGAAATGTTGAAACCCTCTACCAGAGCGGGTTTCAGGAAAAAAATAACGTAAAAAATGCGGACCGGACGGCCCCGGATTTTATTTTATAAATAGTTCTAAATCAAATGATTTTCAAAAGCGAAAATGCAGAATGTCCGAATGCGTACCTTCTGTTAAAAAGCTGTAATTACTCTTTGCAAAGATATGAAATAATATATCCGACAATTGATTGGGTTTCAACAAATCAATAAACTTTGCCAAAAGGCTGCTTAAACTGGAAATTATGTTGGTTCAGATCTCAATTTTATAATTTAGATTGAGCATAAACTAATTTGAAAATCAATTGCAATGCTAATTAGTTTCAAACATCAGCCGGTTCTATTTACTAAAGATGCAAAGGATCGAATTTGCGCGTTAAAAACCCGCAGTTGTCTTATTTGGCAGTTGTGACGGATATCTTTAAAAAGGTTAGTAAAAAGTTTCGGGAGGTGCTAAGAAAAGATAAGTAAACTCGTTGCATAGAAAAATACCCAAAGCGCCGGTTTTAGGGTTTTAGTTCCACAAGGTTATGAATTTATCAATATATAGTATATAAACCGCCCGGGAATGCATTGGGTGCGGCTACCAGGATATACAGGTGTATTACGATATTTTTAAAATAAGCCACGCAAAGAATTGCGCGGCTTTCCAATCAAGCTTAAATAAAAAAGTAAAATAACCGCGGCAAATTGTTGCTAGAGAAGTTATGGGTGATATCATGGTGCAGGACTTTGGCCATCCGTAGTGCATCAGTTATAAGCACAATAAATATTCCCTTCAACATTAGGTGTGCTAAAATGCGTGGGCTTGTTTTTTGGAGCATCAAGGTGTGGCTGGCCGGGCAACCGGTGTGATACTGTAAACATAACTTTGCTTCTTTTTTGTATGCCCTGGTCCGTTGCTTTGAGAGCAAGAAGTTAAGTTAATAATAAGTATTTATCGATACACCGGTGGACTGGCCCATTTCCGCAGACGGGTTGCTTTTGGAGAGCAGTCTAAAGATAAGTGTTTTTTGTGTGCAGGAGATGCGAACCCGGTTGCATCTATGCCGATTCATTGCTTTGCAGCCGTTCCATGACCGATTGTTTGTACAGCCGCCCGATGGGGATTTCTGCATACCCTATTTGCACCGCGAGTGCATTGTAACCAGTAATTTTGCCCAAAGAAACAATGTAGGAACGGTGGACGCGGATAAATTCATGATCTGACAAAATATTTTCAATGACACTTATGGCACGTTTTACCAGCAGATTGCCACCCCCGATGAGAAAAATCTTTACAAAATCTTTCCAGCTTTCGATGTACTCAATATCCTTCACAAAAACTTTTTTCATATCGCGGTCGATTTTCAGGTAAATAAAAGCCGCGGGCTCCGTCGCTTCATTTACGGTGGTCAGCGGCACTTCACGTCCCATCATCCGGTTTAATTTGGTTATGGCTTTAAAAAAACGCTCAAAGGAAACAGGTTTCACCAGGTAATCCACCGCATCCAGTTCAAAAGCTTCAATGGCATACTCTCGATAGGCCGTGACAAAAATTATTTTTGGCGGATGGGACAAATTTTTTAAGAAATCCGTACCAATGATGCGGGGCATTTTAATATCCAAAAAAATAACATCCACAGTTTTGTGCCGGAGTACACCAAGCGCTTCAATGGCATTGCGGCACTGACCCACAATTTCAATGTCACTCAGCTCAGCGATATATTTCGCCAATACTTTGAGTGCCGGCGGCTCATCATCTATCAGCAGGCAACGAAGTTTCATGCAGGGATAATTTTAGCTGTTCGAGTTGTTTGCGCAATTACAACAGGAACAGGCGTGGTTGTATATGCGGGCATGCTCTCGCTTAATCTAACCATTAATGACACAACAAAAAAATCTCCCTCGTCATTTATTTTCAGTTCATATTTTCCGGGGTGCAGCAATTCAAGCCGTTTTTTCACATTGCTGATGCCAATGCCATGACCAGTGTGGCTTATACCTTCGTTCTTGCTATTCGTGATTTTAAATTTTAATACATTGTTTGCTACTGACATATCCACGCCCATCCAGGGTTTTTCTATTTGCTCTGAGGCGCCGTGCTTAAATGCATTTTCCAGGAAAGGAAGCATCAGCAGGGGGGATATAAAATTGCCCGTGCAATGGCCTTCCACATTCCACGATATTTCGATGGTATCGCCATAGCGTTCTTTTTCCAGGTCGATATAATCTTTCATGATCTGCACTTCTTTTTCCAGCCGCACTTCTGCGGCCTTGCAATCATAGAGCATATAACTGAGCAGGGATGACAATTTTAGAATAAGTTCCGGTGTCTTGGGCGACCCGTCGAGGGAAAAAGAATAAATATTATTCAGGGTATTGAATAAAAAATGCGGGTGCACCTGTGCTTTCAGCAGTTGCAGCTCGGCAGTTGTTTTTTCCTGTTGCGCCTGCAGTAGTTCTTGTTGCTTTAGCAGCCATTGCTTTCCCATTGATAAGGAACAGAAACAGGCTGCACTGGTCATGACACAAAGAAAACATTGCCACGCATAATTATCTCCATGGGCCATGTGCAGCAAATTCAGTACAGGAGCAAACACATATTGCAGAAAATATACCGTTACATACCATCCAACAACAAGCCAGCCAATGAGCGCGCCCGCAAACACCCCGTACTTGCCCTTCAGCAACAGTTTAGGAATGACTATGTATGAAATGGGATAACTGAAGAAGATAAAGACCGGGATCCAAAGTGCGATGCGGATAAAATGTTCAGTAAATCCTGACCAAATCATAGTCAAAAAACTCGCCCATCCTGCGAGCCACACCAACCAAAACGAGGCGTGCCGGAGCATGCGGTAGTTGGGAGAAAAAATAAATGCGTTTGTGCTTATTGTATTCACGGGCGAAAAGTTGGGTTTCCACAATGTACGCCATTACGCAGCATGGTTTTCTCTCCTGCTAATTAAAAAAGACAAACAACAACCAATCGCAGACGAACAACCTTTATTCGCTCCGAACACCATAAAGCGTTTTTAATTGTTTTATTACCGGCAAATAAACCGTTTAAGCGATTATAATTTATAGGCCGCAAGGGACTTGCTATTTTGCCCGTAAATATTATTACATAGCATTACTCAGCCCTCCATGCCACTAACTACTATCAAATACTTACACGCAATGAAACAAAAAATCGTTTACGCCACCCTGCTGCTGGCAACCGCATCGCTCTTTTACCTTTCGTGTCATAAAGACGATAACCAGCAAAATAGTAACCAACCCGCACCCACCAAAACTTATACTTCGGATGTAATAAAAAAATGGCTGGGTGTGCAGGTGCCCCTGTTGTATTCGCCGCCTGCTTCTTACGGCGTCAATGCCGGCAGGTATATGGCCTATTGTGGTGTAGCGGCCTATGAAGCAGTAGTTCCCGGCATGGCCGACTATCAAAGCCTGCAGGGCCAGCTAAACGAACTGCCGCAAATGCCGCAAGCAGAGGCGGGTAAAGCCTATCACTGGCCCACAAGTGCCAATGCCGCATTGGCTGCAATGACCAAATCGCTGTTTACATTCACGCCGGCAACTACTGCAGCAGTGCAAAAACTCGAGGATTCATTAAACGGGGTGTATAAAACACAGATTGGGGACACGGTCACCTTTAACCGTTCAGTAGCGTTTGGAAAAGCTGTCGCAGATAAAATTATCGCCTGGGCAGCTACCGATCATCCCTGGTCAACCAAAGCAGCACTGGTACTCACTGATAAAAACCCGGGCCGCTGGTGGCCGGAAAACAATAATCCATCGATTGCCGGGGGCCTTGCTTACTGGGGAGAAACCCGCACCATGGTGGCGGGCAGCATTGACAATGTAACTGGCGTGCCTTACGCGTACAATGATGCCGATATCACTTCTCCCTATTACAAAGATTTTAAGGAAGTATATGATCTGTCGAAAACCCTCACCTATGATCAAAAGCGGCTGGCAAAATATTATGATGACCCCGCGGTGAACGGTTACCCCAGCGGGGCGAGTTACATCCCGGTATTCAAACAAGTCCTGGAACAACAAAATCCCTCACTCGACGTCGCCGCATTTGCGTACGCCAAAACAGGTATGAGTCTTTTTGATGCGACCATTGGCGCCATGAAAGCAAAATTCCAATACCTCCAGGAAAGGCCTTTCCAGTTTATCCGCAGGGTGGTAGCGCCTTCCACTGACCCGGCTACCTGGTGGAAACCCTTTATTGCCACACCAGCCCATCCTGATTTTCCAGCCAACCATGCCACTTTCAGCGGGGCAGTTGCAACCGCCCTTACCAGCATATTCGGTGACAATGTGGCTTTCACCAACAGCACTTATAAAGGCCAACTGGTTGATTTGGGAAACGGTCCGGAGGACATGGGCAGTTATTCCTATAAATCTTTTAATGAGTTTGCCAGTGCCATCGCCATTTCAAGGGTGTATGGTGGTATTCATACCCGTCATGCGGTGGAAGAAGGCACCAAACAGGGCATCAAAACGGCAACGAATATTGACAGCAAGGTGAAATTCAAGAAATAAGAACTATGCGGTTTCTCACTGAGCATTTGTCTAAGTCTAACGAGACCCTGTTTCCACAGGGTTTTCTTTAACGCATTTGTTGTATGCTGGCACAATAAAAACTTTGATAAAAAAAATAATAGTAACACACATGAAAATAATTTTACTTACGATGGTATTGCTGATAAACGTTTGCGCAATTGCGCAAAATATTGGTATTGGTACAGAAACACCGCTGGGCAAACTGCATATTAAAGGAAGTGCAGATACGTCACAACTGGTCATCGATGCAAGCGCCACACAAACAGCTAACAACCCCGTTATCCTTTTACGTACAGCCGGGGGCAATGAATTATTTCGTATTCATGCAGACAATCCAAGCGATTTGTTTATCGGAAGCCAGGCAGGGCTGCTTAACCAGGGCAGTATTAACTACACGAACAATACATTTATAGGCAGTACCACAGGTGTGTTGAATTCAACAGGGTATGGCAATACTGCCGTTGGTTCGAGTGCATTGACCCAAAACAGCAGCGGGGCAGAAAATGTAGCAATAGGTTACACAAGTTTATACGGCAATACGGAGGGTTCTGGCAATACGGCGCTTGGTTACGGAACATTATCCGGTAACACCTGGGCCACCAAAAATACTGCCATAGGCTGGTCAGTGCTTTACAACAGCACAGGCGTAAGCAATACTGCCGTAGGTGCAGCAGCGATGAAAAATAACCACGCAGGCTATATCAATACAGCGGTTGGGGTCAACGCCCTTTTTAACAACAGCGGTGCTGACGCCAGTAATAATACAGGCATCGGCGTGGCGACACTTTATAATACGACCAATTCCCAGTTTAATACTGCACTCGGGCATTATGCAGGATCGAAGTTTAATAATGGCTATAACAATGTATTCCTGGGTGCCAATACGGATGTCAGCGCCGCGGGCTTTTTTAATGTGATTGCCATTGGGCAAGGAACGATTTGCACGGCCAGCAGCCAAGTGACGATAGGCAATGGCGCCACCAATGCTTACCGTGCTTATGCGAACTGGAGCAATATCAGTGACGGCCGGTTTAAAAAAAATATACAGGAGAATGTACCAGGGCTTGATTTTATTACGCAATTGCGGCCGGTTACCTACAATTTGAAAGCAACTGAGCTGGATAATTTCCTGCACCCTGCTGACAATACCCTGCAGCGTAACGATAATGTGGCCGATGCCAAATCCGGCGGCAACGAAAGAATCGCCGCAGCTCCCTCAAATGAATCAGCAAAGGCTGCCATCAGCAAAGCGTTACAACAAAAAGAACAGGTGATACAAACAGGATTTGTTGCACAGGAGGTGGAGGCTACGGCTAAAAAAATGGGTTTTAATTTTTCGGGGATTGACGCACCCGCGAGTGCAAATGATGTATATGGATTGCGTTATGCCGAGTTTGTGGTGCCCCTGGTAAAAGGTATGCAGGAGCAACAGGTAATGATAAAAAAACAGGATGCGCTGATTGCCAGCCTGCAGCAGCAAATCAATGCACTGAAAACAATGATAAAAAAATAATGGTAACAAATATGAGAACATTTTTACTTGCCACCGCGCTGCTGATCAGCATATGCGCGTTATCGCAAAATATTGGTATTGGTACAGAAACACCGCTGGGCAAACTGCATATTAAAGGCAGTGCAGATACGTCCCAACTGGTAATAGATGCGAATACCGCACAATCCAATAAAAGCCATCCCCTGATCCTTTTACGCAAAGCCTCCGGTGAAGAATTACTGCGTGTTCATGCAGCCACTAACAGTGATGTGTTTATTGGATACCAGGCAGGGCTGGCTACTGTGGGCATTATTGCCCCAAGGAACAATACATTCATCGGAAGTGCGGCAGGTTTGAAAAATCAATTAGGTACACGCAATACGGCGGTTGGTTCAGGAGCCTTCTCCGGCAATGACAACGGTATACAAAATGTAGCTATTGGTTACATAAGTTTAACCAGCAATACCAGTGGTTCTTATAATACTGCAGTAGGTGTGCAGTCGCTTACTGCCAATACCAGCGGCACTCAAAATACGGCCCTTGGTTATTACTCATTATACGCTAACAGTACCGGCTATAACAATACTGCAATAGGCACGGCAGCGCTCAGTACGAACACGGGAATCAGTAATACCGCAGTTGGTGTAGCAGCCATGCAAAATAACTTCACAGGCAGTAATAATACAAGCATTGGGGCTAATGCGCTGTTTAATAACAGCGGTGCTGACGCGAGTTATAACACCGCCATCGGTCTCGCGGCACTCTACAATACGACCAATGCCCAGTTTAATACGGCACTCGGACATAACGCAGGATCGCAGTTTAATAATGGCTATAACAATGTATTCCTGGGCGCCAATACAGATGTAAGCGGCGCGGGCTTTTTTAATGTGATAGCCATTGGCCAAAGTACGGTATGCACGGCCAGCAGCCAGGTTACCATCGGCAATGGCGCCACCAACGCTTACCGGGCATATGCTAACTGGAGCAATATCAGTGACGGGCGGTTTAAAAAGAATATCCAGGAGAATGTACCGGGCCTTGCTTTTATTACCGGGCTGCGGCCGGTTACCTATAACCTGAAAGCCACCGAGCTTGATAATTTTCTGCACCCTGCTGATAACACCCTGCAGCGGAGCGATAGAATCGCCGCAGCGCCCGCAAATGAATCAGCAAAGGCTGCCATCAGCAAAGCGTTAAAAGAAAAAGAACAGGTGACCCAAACTGGCTTTGTTGCCCAAGAGGTGGAAGCCACTGCCAAAAAAATGGGTTTTAACTTTTCGGGCATTGACGCACCTGCGAATGATAAGGATGTATACGGTCTCAGGTATGCAGAGTTTGTAGTACCGCTGGTAAAGGCAGTACAGGAATTGAACAGCAACCAGCAGGAACAGATAAAAGTGTTGAATGCCACTATCAGCAACCTGCAACAGCAGATTGATGCATTAAAAGCCCTGATCAAAAAATAAAAAATAATGGTAACAAATATGAAAACACTTTTACTTGGCATCGCGCTGCTTACGGGCGTCTGCGCATTTTCGCAAAATATTGGTATTGGCACAGAAACCCCGCAAGGCAAACTGCATATTAAAGGAAGTGCAGATACGGCGCAACTGGTCATTGATGCAAATACCACGCAATCGGGTAAACAACCACTGATCCTTTTACGTACATCCGCTGGAGCTGAATTACTGCGTATTCATGCAGACGAAGCAAATGACTTATTTATTGGGTACCAGGCAGGGCAGTTTAACCAGGTCAATGCCAGCTCTACCGCCAATACATTTATAGGCAGTGCTGCAGGTGCGCTGAATGCAACAGGTTATCACAATACGGCGCTTGGTTCCACTGCTTTTTCCCGCAACACCACCGGTGCCCACAATGTAGCAGTAGGTACAGAAAGTTTAACCAGGAATACCGAAGGCTATTTCAATACCGCAGTGGGCGCATCGGCGCTTATTTTTAATAGTAAGGGTTTTGGAAATACCGCACTTGGCTACACCGCACTCTACGCCAGCACTACAGGCGGCAACAATACGGGCCTCGGCTATGAGGCGCTGGTCGGAAATACCACCGGAACAGGCAATACCGCGGTAGGTGTGGGAGCCATCGGTGGTAACGGGCCCGGTAGCTACAATACAGCAATCGGGGTCGACGCCTTATTTCATAACAATGGCGCTGCAGCGAGTTATAACACGGCCATTGGAAGTACAGCATTGTTCAATACGAAAAATTCGCAGTTTAATACGGCGCTCGGGTATAATGCAGGTTCGACATTCGATAACGGCTATAACAACGTCTTCCTGGGTGCCAACACCGATGTGAATGGCGCGGGCTACTTTAATGTGATTGCTATTGGCCAGAGCACCGTTTGCACGGCCAGCAGCCAGGTAACTATCGGCAATGGTGCCACCAATGCTTACCGCGCTTATGCCAACTGGAGCAATATAAGCGACGGACGATTTAAAAAGAATATACAGGAGAATGTACCCGGCCTTGCTTTTATTACGCAATTGCGGCCGGTTACCTATAACCTGAAAGCCACTGAGCTTGATAATTTCCTGCACCCTGCTGACAATACTTTGCAGCGTAGCGATAATACTGCTGATGCTAAAACCGGCGGCAACGGGAGGATAGCCGCAACTCCTGCAAATGAGACAGCAACCGCGGCCATCAGCAAAGCATTAAAAGAAAAAGAACAGGTGATTCAAACCGGCTTTGTGGCACAAGAGGTGGAAGCAACTGCTAAAAAAATGGGTTTTAACTTCTCGGGCATTGACGCACCAGCGAATGATAAGGATGTGTACGGACTCAGGTATGCAGAGTTTGTAGTGCCATTGGTAAAGGCCGTGCAGGAATTGAATGCCAACCAGCAGGACCAGATAAAGGCTTTGAGTTCCAACAATACAAAACAACAGCAGGAACTGGAATCAATGAAAACAACCATCAGCAACCTGCAGCAACAGGTTACGGAGTTAAAAGCCTTGATCAAAAAATAACCGCCGCAGGGTGATGTAACCATGAATAAAGCATATTAAAAAAGTTATATGAAAATTTTTCTACTTTCATTTTTACTGGTATTTGTCATCAATGACACGCAGGCCCAGCTCACCATTACCAGCGGTGCGCAGTTATTTTTAAGCGGCAATGCGCAGCTTACCTTATCCAATATGGATTTTGTCAACAATGGTAATTTTTCCGCTGGCAGTGGATCTGTTTTAATGAATGGTAATGCACTCAGCCGTATACGTGGCGGTCAAAATACAACCTTGTATGATTTGACCATAAGCAAATCCGAAGGCGGCGTACAATTGCAGGTGCCCCTGGCCGTTAGTCACCAGGTGCGATTTACCAGTGGCTTGCTGGATCTAAATGCAAATGATCTCAACCTTGGCGGCTCGGGCGCATTAAATGGCGAACAGGAATCCAGCCATATCATAGCATCGAATGGCGGCAATGTGATCAGTACGGTTACGCTTGCTGCACCATCGGCTGTCAACCCGGGCAATCTCGGCATCGTTATTACTTCTTCCCATAACCTGGGCAATACAATTATCAAACGGGGCCACCAATCGCAAACCAGTAACAACGGCGGCGGCAATTCCGTTCTGCGTTACTATGATATAATTCCTGCAAACAATACAGCGCTGGACGCAACACTCCGGTTTAGTTATTTAAATGATGAACTCAATGGCCTTGCGGAGAATGGCCTCGTGCTATGGCAAAAACAAACCACACAAAAATGGACAACGATTGGATTTGATGCACGCAATACAGTTAGCCATTATGTTGAGAAAAATGCCATTGCAAGTTTCAATCGTTTTACCCTGTCTTCTTTACTGAATGCATTGCCGGTGCGCTTTATTTCTTTTACGGCACATTGTACGGGAACCAGTGTAATTATTGAATGGAAAACAGCACAAGAACAAAATAGCAAATACTACCTTGTTCAAAAAAGCGCCGATGGCTTTGCATGGAATACGCTCGGGCGTATTGCGGCCGCAGGTAATGCCACTATTGAAACTGATTATCATTTTTCTGATAACAGTGCAGGCACAAGGGAATACTACCGCATTGCCGAATATGACGCAGACGGAAGTTCCGCCTATACCGCCGTCCTGCAGGCTGGTTGTGAAAACCAGCAAGCATTTAAGGTATGGCCCAATCCCGCGAAGGACATCCTTTACATCAACCTGCCAGCGCAAAACAATGCAACCGCCACCATCCAATTATTCGATGGTAAAGGGGCATTGATTCAACAACAGGCGGCAAGTTTGGTGAATGGCAATAACCTTATCAGTTTACCGGTCAAAGCGTTGGCCAGCGGGATTTACTATATTAGTATCATCAGTACTAAAGGTACCCTGCAGGTGGAAAAGTTCCTGAAACAATAAGGCGGCTAATTATTTCTTTCACACAATCTTACTGCACGCGCGAATACACTGCTAATATCTCTGTGTTGATTTTTTAGCAATGAGACATTTAGCATTATTGTTTTACTGACCTTCTGTCTCGTCCTGAAAAAACCTTACAGTTTTTGTTAGCAATACTGTTTTTTTCTTTACACTGGATTTTTCTAATCCTGATTTTACTTTACAATGTTAACTGATTTGCTTTATAAATAGATTAAATTTGATTGTGGGCACGAACAGAAGCAGGCTCTGCAGAGGTGCAACCTGCCAGGGACGTTCCGAAC
>JBDUAY010000504.1:0-4049 GCA_040004415.1 Bacteroidota bacterium
CCGCTACCCACAACAAGAACATCGTATGCCATACTATTTTCTATTTTAGTGGTTAATCTTTTTTGATAATATCATTTCTGATATTGTGACCCGCGAAGCTACTTTAGAACAGCGAAACAGCAAAATTGCAGGTTCAGCCTATAATAACAGTTAAAGGTCTTGAAAGGTTGAAAGGTATATAAGGGGGAAATGCAAATGTGATAAATGTGGAAATGGAAGAAATCAGACATAGTCACATCAGATATCAGACATTTCGATGTAATTTTCAGTAGAAAATTCTCTGCATGAAAAAATTCCTTCGTAGTCTCCTCTATATTCTGTTACTGATCATAATTGTTTTTTCCGGCTACGCGTTTCTTTCTGGTAAAAAATGGATGTTTAAAGAAATTGCTTACAACTTTGCTGACATCGACGACTATAAAATTTTCAGCAATAATAGCGTAGCAATTGGTACCCCGCAGCCATGGTCTGCATCTGCTAATTTTAACAAGGTAGGTTTTACTGATTCATTAAAAAATTTATTGGAACGCATACAATCGATTGGCGTAACCGTAATAAAAAACGATTCTATTTTATTTGAAAAATTTTGGGACGGATACGGCGACACTTCTTACTCCGGTTCTTTTTCTATGGCCAAAAGCATTACGAGTTTACTAATTGGCGCTGCATTAAAAGAAGGAAAAATAAAATCATTAGAAGATCCGGTTGGCAATTACCTGCCAGAATTCTCCAGCGGAGATAAAGCAAAAGTGCGTATCATCGATTTGCTGACCATGAGCAGTGGTAGCAATTGGGATGAGTCTTATGCGAATCCTTTTTCAGTTACTGCAGAATTGTATTACAGCAGCGATGTGTATAAGACTGCAACGGGCGTACGGATTATTAAGCAGCCGGGCACTTTTCATAGTTATAAATCGGGTGATACTCAATTATTGGGATTGATATTGGAAAAAGCGACTGGTAAATCGTTGAGCGCCTATGCGTCAGAAAAATTATGGCAACCCATGGGTGCAGAGCATCCCGCTTTATGGAGTACCGATAAAGAGGGCGGCAACGAAAAAGCATATTGCTGCTTTAATTCTAACACACGCGACTTTGCGCGGATCGGTCAGCTAATGCTTGACAGCGGCCGCTGGAAAGGATCTGAAATTATTACACCTGCTTATTTCAGTCAGTCTGTTAAGCCCTGCATGATACCAGACGACATTGGCAAACCTTGTAATTATTACGGACTGCAATGGTGGCTGGTGCCTTACGAGCCCGGTGTTTTCTATGCACGTGGTATTTTAGGCCAGTATATTATCGTGATGCCCGCACAGCACATGGTCATTGTCAGATTAGGCAAGCACCGAAGCAACAATAGAATTGGCACAGTGCCGGAGGAAGTGAATGCTCTGATTCAATGGGGGAAAACCTTGTGATTATTTTGAATTATGTATTTTGAATTTTAAATTGTACGGGCTGTAACCTCCCATTGGTTTCATCCCGGATGCAACTCCGGGACTACTCACAATAAAGATAAACTTGCTTTTATACGGGCACAGGTTAGTTCAACTATCTTTCTTCAAGTACAAACATGCCCTGGCAAACCGTTGAACACACTTCCGCCAGCTCCAGTGCGGAATCAGCAACTTGCTTGTAAACAGGCACAAGTTGGTTCAACTATCTTTCTTCAGGTACAAAGTTACACCGTCCAATCGTTGAACACACTTGCGCCAGGTGCGCCCTTGGTATCCTCAAAAACAAAAATGCTGAACTTTCGAAAGAAAGTTCAGCATTTAAAATATAAAATTCAAAATAATTCTTACCTGCTGTTCGCATCGTTCATCCGGATGCTTCTGCCTTTGTATTTTTTGCCGTCAATAGCACAGATCATTTGGTTAGCCGAACCACGATCAACTTCTATCCAGCTATTCATTTCTTTCATGTCTATTCTGCCCAGCACTTCTTTTTTCAATTCACTCATATCAAGAATAAATTGTAAAAAACTGGCTTTATAAAAACCATCTTTTGTACCGAGGTTAACAAAAAGACGCATGAAATCTCCGCCGTTGCCATTTGAGTTGCCATAAGATTCACGGCCACGCGGAGCAACATCGCGGCTAACGCGGTTAAAATCACGGCCGGTGCCACCAACTGGTATGCGTTCGCGTGGTTCCCGTGAGCGTTCGCGTACATTCAGGTCTTCTGCATTTTCGTAGTATTTCAGGAAGCGGTCGAACTCCATCGCAGCCATTCTTTTCAACACATCTTCTTTGCTAACATCAGCAAATTTCTCTTCCAGCATGGCAACATATGTTTCATATGATCCATGACTGATATCCGTCTGTAAAAGCTTATCCATAAAATGAAAAAACTGTTTGCGGCAAACATCTTTGCCACCCGGTATTTCAAGTTTATGGAAAGGCACTTTTATCATGCGCTCAATCTGTTTCAGCCTGCCAATTTCACGGCTGTGCACAATGCTCATGCAAATACCGGTGTTGCCTGCACGACCAGTTCTTCCACTACGGTGCGTGTACACCTCAATATCGTCAGGTAACTCAAAATTAATAACGTGTGTGATTTCTTTTACATCTATACCACGGGCAGCTACATCGGTAGCAATCAGCAACTGTAAATGTTTTTCACGGAAGTCGCCCATTACTTTATCACGCTGACCTTGTGTAAGATCGCCATGCAATGCATCAATATCGTATCCTTCGCGGGTTAATTTTTCAGCAATTGCCTGTGCATCAGCTTTGGTACGGGTAAAAATGATACCGTACATGCCAGGATTAAAATCAATCAGGCGTTTTAAAGTATCATAACGGTGCTGTGCAGACGCAACATAATATTGATGGTCAATATTTTTGTTGGCCGTATTCATCTGGCCAACGGTTACCTCAACAGGCTCTTTCATGTAACGCTTGCTTACGCGGCGTATTTCAGCCGGCATGGTAGCGCTGAATAACCAGGTGCTTTCACGTTTGGGGGTGTTCTTCAAAATAAATTCAATATCATCCTGGAAACCCATGTTCAGCATTTCATCTGCCTCATCCAGCACAACATATTTAATTTGTTCAAGATTAATTGCCTTGCGCTCAATAAGGTCAATTAAACGTCCCGGAGTAGCAACTACTATTTGCACACCTCTTTTTAAATCACGTATCTGCATACCGATGGCGGTGCCACCATATACAGCAATTACATGCACGGCCGGCATGTATTTTTTAAACAGTTCTATTTCGCTAACAATTTGTAAACATAGTTCCCTAGTAGGGCAAACTATTAATGCCTGTGGGTATTTTGCAGAAGCATCAATCAGATCCAACAGTGGTAATCCAAACGCTGCGGTTTTACCAGTGCCGGTTTGTGCCAGCCCTATAAAGTCGGTAGTTCCGCTTAATAATACGGGAATCGCCTTTTCCTGTATTGTAGTGGGATTTACATATCCCAAATCCGTAACTGCTTTCACCAATCGCTCCCCAATACCAATCTCTTCAAATGTGGTCATAATAATTAAAAATAATTTTTGCAAATGTAGCTTATTTGCCCCCTTTAGCCTAATCTAATCAGGCGTAGGAGCAAGCGCTCCTCAAAAGCTAAATTTGCCACCAATAGTCGTTCAGTAAACAAACTATTTTGTTAATGGCTTTTATTGCTGTTGCATTGCGGTTATTTCAGCTGATTTCCTGCAAATATTGAATGTAGAAATTGTTCAAAAATCCGACTTTCAAATAGAAAAAGGAGCACGGATTGAGCGGGTCAGATGGTGTTTATTTCTGTAAACAAAAGGTCACCACCCGGATCGGGAAAAGGCGGGCCGGCCAATTCTTCAACAATAGCAAAGCTGGAGATGCACGGATTGTTACTGCCCCAGTTGGCGAAAAAGTCCGTAATAATCCGTTTAATACTTCCTGTTTGCGTACTATCAGGACAAAAAGATGCGGGTATACGGTGCAACATGCGGGGGCTGGTCTATCTTTGCAGCCATAATTGCCGTTGGCTCAAGGCTACCGGCTCAAAGCTTTTACAAATGAAACTTGATATTCTTGCAATCGGCGTGC
>JBDUAY010000119.1:0-13739 GCA_040004415.1 Bacteroidota bacterium
CTGCTGAACTTTATGAAACGAAAACAGTAAGTGCCACCAGGAGCCAGTTGCAATATGCAGGTTTGTATGATCTGAACACCGCTCTTTCACCTGCCAGCGTACCATTCTCATCTTCAAATGCCGGCGGCTCCAGTCATTGGGGATTGATTTCTTATATAGGGCGATTTAATTACGACTATAAAAAGAAATATTTATTGGAAGCATTAGGCCGCAGGGATGGTTCTTCAAGATTTGATGCAGGATACCAATGGGCAAATTTTTATGGGGTTTCTGGTGGATGGAGAATTTCAGAAGAAGGGTTTATGAAAGGAATTAAACAAATCAGTGAACTGAAAGTGCGTGCCAGTTATGGACAAACAGGCGGCCTTGGGGGTAGTGGTTTGTTAGGCAATTATGATTATGTATCTACTATTGGCGTTGGTACTGCACTGTTTGGTTCAACACCTGCTTTGCAGAATACTTCATACGTTTCTTCCATTACAACCAACAGCAAAACATGGGAGACAATGAAGAATACCGACATTGCCCTTGAGTTTGGCCTGTTCCAAAATCATCTTACCGGCTATTTTGATTTATTTGAGAAACGAAATATCGGGATGTTAATCAGGCTGGTATATCCAACCGTACTGGGTGGGGCGTCACCTGCTACTAATAGCGGTGATTTAAAAACAACAGGATGGGAAATGGCTGTTGGCTGGAAAGATACAAAAGGCGACTTTACCTATAACCTTGGATTTACCCTTAGTAATTCGAAAAATGTTATTACCTCCTATGCAGGCGCAAATACCTGGGCAGCGGGTAAATACACCACGCCAAGGGAAGGCTATCCATTAAACAGCCTCTATGTGTATAAAACAGACGGTTATTTTAAAACACAGAGCGAAGCAAATGCCTACTACGGTTCTTACGGCGCTTCAGGAAATGCTGGTGGTTACAACGGCATTACAAATACATTTCATCCAGGCGATTTGAAAGTATTGGATCTGGATAAAGATGGCAAAATAACTGCAACCGGCAATGGTGCAAGCGGTAGTGGAGATACATATTTTTACGGCGATGCAGACCCTCATTATACATTTGGCGTTAACCTTGGTTTACAATGGAAAGGATTTGACTTTAGCGCTTTTATCCAGGGGGTTGCCCAATGGAATATCCTTAGAAGCGGGAACGCCAGAGCACCTTTCTTCCGGAGTTATCTTAATGTAAATACGAGTTATATTGGCAAAACCTGGACGCCCACCAATACAAACGCAGAATATCCCAGATTATCTTTCGACAACAATATCAACAACTGGAACTGGCAGTATAACGATGTGAATATCCAGAAGCTGCGTTATGCACGTTTGAAATCACTTACAATTGGTTATACCCTGCCAAAATCCATTTCATCTAAATTTAAATCAGACCGTACCAGGATATATTTTTCTGGAAATGATTTGTTTGAAATCACTTCTGTAAAAGATGGTTTTGATCCTGAGCGTGGCGAAAGCTCTGACAATAGTTATCCTTTTTTCAGGACATGGTCATTTGGATTGAACATTGGTTTTTAATCTTTAACTCAATTAACGATTTTGATATGAAACAAAAGAAAAATATAATATTTATTTTATCCATGGCATTGTTTTTTTGCATGGTTGGTTGTAAAAAAACTTTCCTGGAGCTTGATCCACTGGATGCAGTTACCGAAGCTGCCTATTTTACATCGCCTGACCAGTTTAAATCAACGGCCGCCGATTTTTACAACAAGATGATCGGATTCAGACCGGTGAGCAGCAGCAATATTTATACTTTTATGGATTGGGGCAGCGATCTGTCAGGAGGGTATGGTTGGCCGACAACATTGAGTGCTGGCGATGTTTATTGGAATAATCCATATTCATATATCCGCGCCAACAATATTTTATTAAAAAAAGGACGCGACTACGCCGGCGCTTATAGCGGTATTCGCCAATACCTGGCTGCGGCTTATTTTTTCAGGGCATGGCACCACTTCTTCCTGTTAAAAAGATATGGTGGTGTTCCAATAGACACTGTTGTTGTGAATATTAAAAGTCCAGTTTTATACGGCCCCCGTAACAGTCGCTATGAAGTCAGCAAACAAATATTATTGGATCTCGACAGTGCGATTGCAGGTTTACCACTTGAAGGAAGTATTGCTGCTGTTGATAAAGGACAAGTAAGTCAGCAGGCAGCAAAAGCCTTTAAAGCAAGGGTTTTATTATATGAAAGCACTTATGAGAAATATGTTTTAAAAGCAACGGATGGTGATGGCGTATCGTCAGGTGCAGGCAGTAATGGGTATGATGCAGGTAATGTTAGCAAATACCTGACTGAAGCCGCAAGCCTGGCGTCGCAGGTAATGTCCTATGCGGATTACTCACTTTTTACAGGAGTTGATTCGCTTAGTTACCGCTACCTGTTTATTTTAGATGATGCTGCATCAAATCCTAAAGGGTTGACAAAAACTGCCAACAAAGAATTTCTTTTATCCAGCAAATATGATTTCACCTTGCTCCAGGGAAATGCTAATCTTACGCATACAGGTGCAGGTAGTCTAACCAGGAAGGCCATGGATATGTTTTTGTGTAAGGATGGCCTCCCATTTTCTGTTTCACCACTGGCGAAAGGTTATAAACTGATGACGGATGAATTTACCAACCGCGAATCAAGGATGACCTGCCTTACGGGTGCACCAAGGCAAAAATACTGGGGCTTTGGTACAGCTTATGGCGCCAATTATACACTTGCCAATTACCTGACCGTTTTTAACTGGCCTTCAAATATTAATGTTGCCTATCCCGATTTAACGAATGGGGGTAGCGGTTATGGCAGCCGTAAATTTTCCAGTGAATCTACAAACAGGGCCGATTTACAGGAATCATATGATTATCCGCAAATACGTCTGGCTGAAGTATATCTTATTTATGCTGAGGCAAAATGTGAATTGGGAGGTGGAACAATCAGCGATGCCGATTTAAATATTTCCATCAATAAAATTAGATCAAGAGCTGGCGCCGCTGCGTTAACCAATGGCTTAATAGCACCTTATCCGTCTTTGACTATGTTGGGTGAAATACGAAGGGAAAGAACATTGGAAATGCTGAATGAAAATACAAGATTTACGGATCTGTACAGGTGGGGAATTGCCGAACAGGAACTAAACCAGGTACCGGAAGGAATGGTCGTGAATTATAATGGTCAGCCCACAGAGATTGCTACTTTCACCAATCCATATACCAACCTGCCTTCTTACAAAGCAAGTGCATATCCTTTTGGTGTGGATGCTGCAGACGGTGCATTAATACTGGCGCTACCTCCAACCACACCACTTACAAAAAAGAATTATTTAAACTCACTTCCACAGGATCAGATTAACCTAAACAGGAAATTACTTCAGAATCCCGGCTTCTGATAACGAGTAATTGCAATAGTGGTTTTAAAATTCTATTCCTTGTTTCTGCGGCGGCCACCATGGAATAAGTTTGGCAGCAGGTTAATGCCGGAGTGGCCGCCTATTTTTATTTGTACATTAATCGCAGATGGTATCAGTATAAAAATATACGGGTAGACGATTTTCGTAAAGGCCAGTTGCTGAACCGGCGTGTATTTTTTAACACAAAGTATTGTACTTCCCCCGGTCGCGGTATTGAAAATGTCCTTTTCAAAAACATTGTATTTAATGGCACACATGCCGGCATGTCTGTTATTGACGGGTATAATGAAGAACGGAAAATAAAAAATATTGTTTTTGAAAACCTGCAAATAAACGGTACTGTTTTATACGATACCATAAAGGGGAAACCAGGTTGGTATAAAACGGCTGACCTGGCTGGCATATATGTGGGCAACCATACAGAGGGTGTTGTGTTTAAAAAAACAGAATAGTAGTCTTGCCGCTACTGGGTTTGAATTAACAAATCATTTATCATATGCGCGTCAATATTGTAACGGCAGTAAAGATATTCTTAGTTGGACTGGTAGTTTTTTTTCCAGTCATTGCAACATGCCAGGCATTTGTCCATCCTGGTTTATTACATAGCAGGGAAGACCTGGAAAGAATGAAGAAAGCCATAGCCGAAAAACAAGAGCCCATTTATTCAGGTTATAAATTGTTTATCCAAAACCCCGCTTCACAAAATACGTATAAGATGCAGGGGCCAATGGCGATGGTAGGCAGAAATCCTACTGTTGGACAGGGCACTTATGACAATGACGCCAATGCTGCACATCAAAACGCCGTAATGTGGGCCATTACTGGTGAAAAGAACTATGCAGATAAGGCAATAGAAATTATCAATGCATGGTCCGCAACTTTAAAATCTATTACCGGCCGTGATGCAGTATTAATGGCGGGTTTAGGTCCTTTTAAAATGGTCAACGCGGCAGAAATCATCCGTTACACCAATGCAGGCTGGTCTGAAGCCGACATCCAAAAAACTGAAAAGCATTTTAAAGACGTGATCTACCCGGTGTTAAAAGATTTCGCACCATTTGCAAATGGTAACTGGGATGCTGCGGCTATTAAAACAGTGTTGGCAATAGCGGTTTTTTGTAATGACCGGCCTATGTTTGAAAGTGCACTTCGTTATTATGTGGATGGAAGTGGTAATGGCAGGCTCACTAATTATGTAATTAACGAAGCTGGGCAAATACAGGAGACTGGCCGCGATCAGGGTCATACGCAGCTGGGTATTGGTTTACTGGCCGAATGCAGTGAAATAGCCTGGCACCAGGGATTGGACTTGTATGGTTATGCCAATAACCGTTTGCTGAAAGGCTTTGAATACACCGCAAAGTACAATCTTAACAATGATGTTCCTTTTGTGCCTGTACTTGATAGAACCGGCAAGTATGAACATTTTGTTCCGTCTGCAATTGGAAGAGGACGCTTACGTGCTGTGTATGAACAAATCTATTATCATTATGTAAACAGGATGGGTTTGGAAGCGCCATTTACAAAACAGGCAGCAGAAAAAATCCGGCCAGAAGGCCCGGGTCAACCCGGAGCTGATCATCCGGGATACGGAACTTTATTTTATTCAAGACCACCACAGCCAGCTTTTAAATGGGTGTTGAATATTGTTCCGGCAGCGCCGGGAGGCCTGGTTGCAAAAGGCTCATCAACACAAATTACATTAACCTGGATTGCATCTGTTGGGGCAGACAATTATACTGTTAAACGAAGTAGTAAACCAGGTGGCCCGTATACGGTTATTGCAAAGAAAATCACAACTGCTAATTATACTGACACACAAATTAAGGCGGGTGTTGTTTATTATTATACTGTGTCAGCATCCGATGATAAAGGTGAAAGTGCCGGTGCATTTGGAACTGGCATTGCAGCTGGTTTGCCATCCCCCTGGCAACAGGAAGATATTGGAGCTGTAACCGTTCCGGGATCAAGTTTTTTCGATGGTTCACAATTCAGGCTGGAAGGATCAGGTTTCGGTGTTGATAGTCTGCGTGATTCATTCAGGTTTACCTGGCTACCATTAAACGGAGATGGAACCGTAACAGCAAGGCTTTTACCGGAACCGGGTTCGCAATTGTCAGCAATGGGTTTAATGATGCGTGAAGCAAATACAGATGACGCTGCCTTTGCTTCAATATTAATTTATCCGGGAAGAACAAAACAAATAGAAGCACCTGCCTGGGAGGTAAAATTGCTAACGAGAATCAGAAGCGGTGATAAAACAAGTGAGATGGCAACCGTAAACCTTTCAGCGCCATCAGTTACCTACGGGCGTTTAACGGGTGCTTACTGGATTCGTTTGCAAAGGAAAGGAAATGTTTTCAGTGCATCCGGATCATACGATGGTAAGGAATGGACACGTATTGGGAATGCTGTGGTATCATTAAAGAAAACCTTGTTACTGGGTATCCCTGTTTGTTCTGGTATGGTGAACAGTACGATTGTACGTTTTGATAATGTGTCTGTCATACAAATGAAAGTAACCAAATAAGAAATTATGACCGGGATTTTCAATAAATATTATTTAAAAAGGACACTGATTAGTGCCGCCATGCTGTTGTGCACACTAAACGACCAGGCGCAAACAAATCCTTTAAATAGTGTTTATCAGTATGCAGTTAATGTTGGCAACAGGCAGGCTTACTTATGGATTCCGCCGGGATCAAAATTTGTAAGAGGCGTCATCATCGCATTGTCAAACATGCTTGAACGAAACTGGCTGGAAGATCCTATTATTAGAAATACAGCAGCAAAAGAGCAGCTTGGCATTATATGTACAACTATTCCGCCGCGTGCAAAATACCCGGTTAAAGTAACAGTGGTTGCATGGCAGTATGGAAAAAGTTCAGCACCAGCTATACAAACGGCAATGCCAGTAGCGCAAATTTTTTATGTGATAAAATGATGCCGGGCATTGTTAAGTGCCTGGTTGTACAGTAACAAAATTATTTTTACATGAGAAGCATATTAAGTATTTGCGTGGTCCTGGTCTTTAGCGGATTCAGCAGCATCGCCCAACTTAATGTTGATAAGCAACTCAGCTATTGTGCTGATCAAACTTCGAAGACACTTGCCACCCTGTATGACTACAATCATATCCCCCGAAGTGTAGCCAACGGTAAAACAACCTGGAATATGATAAGTTATGAGGACTGGTGCAGTGGCTTTTGGCCTGGTGTATTGTGGTATGTTTACGAATACACGAAGAGCAATCAAATCAAAAAAGCAGCAGAAGGTTTTTCGCATTCACTTTTCCGGCTTGCAGATACAGCCGCCATTGATCATGATCTTGGTTTTCAAATCTATTGCAGTATTGGTAATGGTTATCGTTTAACAGGCGATCTCAACTATAAGAAGGTTTTACTAAAAGCTGCAGATACACTTTCAAAGTTATTTAATCCAAAGGTTGGCACCATTCTCTCCTGGCCAAGAAAAGTGCCGGGTGTTGACTGGCCTTTGCGGCACAACACTATTATGGACAACATGATCAACCTGGAGTTGTTGTTCTGGGCAGCTAAAAATGGCGGCGATAGAAGGTTGTATGATATAGCTGTTTCACATGCTGCAACAACTATGAAAAATCAATTCCGGCCTGACTATACTTCTTATCATGTAGTGGTATATGATACTGCAACCGGAAAGAAAATAAAAGGTATTACACACCAGGGTTATTCCAATTCTTCTATGTGGGCAAGAGGGCAGAGTTGGGCCATTTATGGATTCACTATGGTATATCGTGAAACAAAGGATGAGAAGTTTTTAGACTTTGCACAGAAAGTAACAGATGTTTATCTAAATAAATTACCTGCTGATTTAATTCCTTACTGGGATTTTGACGCACCTGGTATACCAAATGCGCCACGGGACGCGTCTGCTGCTGCTGTTACTGCATCTGCTTTGCTCGAGCTATCAACTTTTGTAACAAATAAAGCCAAGGCAAAAATGTACAGGGAGAAAGCTGAACAAATGCTGGTATCACTTTCTTCCGGCCGGTATCAAAGCAGAAATACGAACGATGCTTTTTTATTACACAGCACAGGGCATAAACCTAATGGAAGCGAGATAGATGCATCTATTATTTATTCCGACTATTATTATATCGAGGCATTGTTAAGGTTAAAGAAATTGCAGAATAAGAAAAGTATTTATAAAAATTTATAGTATGCAGAAATATACCAGTTGTCTTCTCTCTTTATTGTTTGTCTTTTCTGTAAATGGACAAAATAGTATTATTGAGACTACCCATTCGGAGATACAGTCGCCAGACAAGACTATTACCGTTGAATTTTACCAGAAACAATTAACAGATAGTACTAAAGCAATGTACTACACGGTGAGCTATAAAAATAAATCAGTTATCAGCGAATCATTGCTTGACTTGCAAATGGACAATCATCTCAGTGAACAAGCAATGGCTATAAAAGTTGACAAACATTCAGACTGGTGTGAGAACCTGCAATTCATGAGCAGGGAAAGTTTTTCAAAAGATAGTTCATGGAAGCCGGCTTACGGTGAAAGCAGCAGCATTCGTGATAATTACAATGAACTTATTATTCATTTCGTAAAAGACGATAATAAAATCTACAAGCTGGATGTTGAAATAAAAGTATTCAATGAAGGCGCGGCTATCCGGTATTTTATTCCAGAAAACGAAAAAGGAACTTACTACCGCATTATGAACGAGCATACTGAATTTTCATTGACTGCTAATACGAAAGCATGGTTTACAGGTTGGGCACAAGGCAAGTATGAATTGATGCCACTAAGCCATTGGCCGCAGGAGTCGGAACGACCACTGACATTAGATATAGGCAATGGATTATATGCATGTATTGCCGAAGCCGGAATGGTAGATTATGCACGTTCGAAGTTTATGCTGGATGCTGCAAAGCCATATACCATTGTAACATCAATGTACACGCCGGCTGATTTGATTTCACCAGTAGCAACCCCCTGGCGTGTAATAATGATTGCTGAACAACCGGGTGATTTAATTACCAATAACTTTATCATTCAAAACCTGAATACGCCTTCAAAAATTAAGAATGCTAGCTGGATAAAACCTGGTAAGATAATGCGGGTAATAACCCTAACTACGAAAGGCGCAAAAGAAAATATCGATTTTGCAGTGAAACATAATATCCAGTATATACTGTTCGACTGGAAATGGTATGGCCCGGCCTTTAGTTTTTCTTCTGATGCCACCAAAGTAGCGATACCCAATTTTGATTTGCCTGGTATTATAAAGTACGGAAAACAAAAAGGAGTGGGCGTATGGTTGTATTGTAACCTCCAGGGATTGTATGCGCAATCAGATTCTCTGTTCCGGGTTTATAAAAGCTGGGGTATTAAGGGCGTAAAGTTTGGTTTTGTACAGGCAGGTTCGCACCGTTGGACAACCTGGATGGAAGAAATGTTTAAGAAAGCTGCTGAAAATAATATGATGGTCAACGTACATGATGACTGGCGGCCAACTGGTGAACAACGTACCTGGCCAAACTTAATGAGTGCAGAGGGGATTCGTGGAAATGAAGAAATGCCCGATGCTACTCATAACACTGTTTTACCTTTTACACGTTATATCGCTGGTGCAGCAGATTATACCATTTGTTATTATGACAAAAGAATCAAAACAACCCATGCACATCAGTTGGCAATGGCAGCAGTTTATTATAGTCCTATACAAACATTGTATTGGTATGATAAGCCATCGTTCAGTGAAAATGAACCGGAACTGGAATTTTGGGATAAGATTCCTACAATATGGGATGAAACAAAAGTTTTGCAGGGAACGCCCGGGATTTTTATTACAACAGCAAGAAGAGCCGGGAATGATTGGTTTATTGGAACATTGACAAACAACGATGCAAGAACAGTCACAATCAATTTTGATTTCCTGCAAAAAGGGAAAAAATATATTGCCAGGATTTATTCGGATGATCCATCAGTAAATACAAAAACAAAAGTGAAAGTAGCCGAAATGAAAATTGATGCATCTTCAGTACTTAATGTAAAATTGCAGGCAAGTGGCGGGCAGGCAATCTGGTTGAAACAACTATAAAAGTAAAATTCAAATGGACAAAGCAACATTAACAGGTAGTAAATTCATTTTCTGCTGGTTCATTTATTTTTCTGTTTGAATATAATTGTATAAAGTAAAAGATTGAAATTATTATCAATGCCGCGAAACCTTATTACCCTATTTGCAATGATATGTGTTTGCTGTCTTCGAACAACGGCACAGCAGCATAATTATGATTTCTTATCAGTGCAAAAAAAACATTCAGGGATGGGTCGATAGTGGCTACTATGCAGGTGCATCCATCATTATTGCAAAGGAAAATAAGATCATGTATAAGGTATACTTTGGTAATCATCAACCACAAACAGTTGTTTTTATTGTTTCGGCAGGAAAATGGCTTGCTGCGGCAGTTGTTGCTGCTATTGTTGATGAAGGGAAATTAGAGTGGAATGATAAATTAAAAAAATGGTTACCAGAATTTAAAGATTCAAAAGGCGAAGCTACGGTCGCTCAATTGATGTCGCATACGCCGGGTACCAAGACTATCAACCAAAAGGGAAACCCAATAGATATTTATCAAACGTTAAAGGAATCAGTTGCCCATATTGTTGATCTTCCTGCTGACACGTTACCAGGCGCTACATGTAAGTATGGAGGTTTAGCCATGCAGGTAGCAGGCAGGATGGCGGAACTTGCAACGGGTAAAGATTGGGAATCATTGTTTCAACAAAAGATTGCAATTCCACTTGGTATGCATTCGACTCATTTCGCACCAGTTAATTCATCTGGCGGACATGCACCCATGTTAGGTGGTGGCGCGGGAAGTACATTGCAAGACTATGCGAATTTTCTTTCGATGATTTTTAATAATGGAATTTTCAAAGGAAAGAGAATCTTATCAGTCCGCGCCATTGAGGCAATGCAGGCTGATCATGTTCTTGGTGCAAAAGTGAACAGGAGAGAATTTGTTGAAAATGTACGCGGCAGTGTTAAAAAAGATATTTATGGCTTGGGTGAATGGCGGGAAGAACCCGATCATAAAGGCAAAGTGTTATTCCTGAATTTTCACCCGCAATAAATAACATACCTCAGTACTTGAAAAATTCTTTCATCTTCGCAATAAATTCATCTTTTTTGCGGCGGCTCACTTCCGCGGCAAAGCCATTACTCAGCACAACACTACCGCCTTCACCACGCTGGTACTCCCTGATATGTCCCATATTTATCAGGTAAGATTTATGCACCCTGATAAAACCACTGTCGTCCAGCAAAGCGTCGTACTCATGAATTGGCCTGGATGCACAAATAACAGGCAGTTTACCCGCAATAATAAAATTAGTATAATTGCCAGCTGCTTCACAATAAATGATATCGGCCATGTCTACAACCTGGAACCCTTTTAATGAAGGGATACATAATTTTTTTTTGGAATTACTATCGCCATGCCGGCCATTGTGTAAAAAAGTTTCAACAGGTTGCCGCCCGTTTTTATTGGCCAGTCTTTTTATCACCCTATCTGTTGCTGCTATCAATAGATCTGTGTCAACAGGTTTTAACAAATAATCCATCGCGCTAAAATGGAAAGCCTGTTGCATATACGTATTGTGTGCTGTTGTAAAAACAATTTCAAAATCAATAGAAGGAAGTTCTTCCAGCAAATCAAAACCGTTTTTGCCCGGCATTGCAATATCGAGGAAAACCAATGCTGGTTTGTATTGCATAATGTTATTTCTTGCCTCGTCTGCATTTTCACACAGCGCTATAATTTCCAAATCCGGGCAATGCAACCCGAGCATTTTTTGAAGTGAAGTGAGTCCGCGTGGTTCATCGTCTACTAATATCGTTTTGATGTTTGTCATGGGTGAAAAATTTGCAATGGTAATTCAATTGTTACAATGGTACCTGTTGCAAGATCGCTCATCCTGCTTTTATCTGCAATACCTACCTTACTCGCCAGGTTATATTTTTCATTCAGCAAGCGTACACGATCTTGTACATTGGCAATGCCGTAAGAATGCACGGCCAAGGTTCTTCCTTGCTTGTTTGCCAGTGATTTATCAATACCAATACCGTCATCTTCAACAATGCATATCAACTGCGTTCCCGCCCGCCTGAAGGAAACATTGATGTGAATTGTTTTATGCGGCGGAATAACGCCGTGCCAGATGGCGTTTTCTATAAAAGGCTGTATTAGCATCGGCGGTAGTTCTGTTTCGTCCTGGTCGAGCGATTCATCTACCATAATGGAGCAATAAAAATGACTGTTGCGTATTTTCTCCATTTCAATATAGCGATGGAGGTAATCTGCGGTGCTGCGCAATGTTACAAACGTATGGGCCGACTGATCAAGTGTTATTCTGATCATTTGCGCAAACTTGGTGAGGTAGCCCGAAGCTTCATTGTTTTCATTGTTCATCACCATTTCTTTTATGCTGTTGAGACTATTAAAGATAAAATGCGGGTTCATCTGTGCATGCAGCGCCTTCATTTCCATTTGCGCCAGTTGTTTATCAATATTTGCTTTTTGTCTCACATGCCGTATCCGGGCACGCAGAAAAAAATACAAACCAACAAGTACAAACAGTGCCAGTAACAAAGCAAACCAGGCGGTTTGCCAATAGTGTGGTTCAATGATAAAATAGAACTCTTTTATATTTCGCCCGCCCGATTTTGCAGCAGCCCTTATTGCAAGCCGGTAGTTGCCCGGTTGCAATCCATTCAGGTTCAGACTTCGCTGTTGAGCAAGATCCGTCCATGTATTTTCTGCGCCAAGGCGGTACGCAAAACGGTAGCTGCCGCCTGCTTCATAATCAACAATGGTAAAATGAATAGAAAAATTATTGCTGTCGGGGTTAATGCGCATTCCATCTTGCGGTTGCGGAATTGATCTTCCATCATTGAATACAAGCTGCTCAATCAATAGACCACTGCTGGCATAATTGTCTTCTGTGTTGCCCGGGCGAAATACCAGCAAATCATTTTCACAGCATAAATAAAAAGATCGGCTGGCGCTATCATAACCAATTTTTCGGCTGGTGGGCAGGTTGGCAGAAAGTCCGTCATCGTAATTGTAAACAATCGTTTTTTTGGTGCGGGTATCAAAGCCGGTAAGATTGGTACTGCCTGCCATCCACAAACTGCCATTTACTAACGGGCTAAAACTTTCAAACACATTGGAAGGGAATCCATCATTTGTATTATACGCGGTAAACTTTTTTTCTTTTACCTGGTATTGAAGCAAGCCATTTTCTTCATTGTGCAGCCATAGCGACCCGCTGTCGTCTGCGGCAATAGCAATAATATTTGCATTAAACTTTCGGGCGCCGCCATATACATTGATAAGCGTATCAAAAAATTGCCCGCGGCTATTCCATCTTGCAAGCGAATGACCGCTCAGCCAAACGTCGCCATAGGAATCATATACAATTGCTTTTACCCGGTTAAAAGGAAGCGCAGGTTTTGTATCCGCTGTAAAAAAAGTTATTTGTCTCAATGCAGGATCATAACGGGCAACAATACCCCGCAGGCCATATACCATCCATGCATAACCGTCTTTGCCCACTGGGGCAAGATTGATGTTCGTAGCAACACTTGGTTTGGGAAAGATTTTATTGATTACTTCGGGCTGAGTGTTTTTTATTTGTTTCATGGCATCGCCGTAATGTTCGCTCTTTGTGTCGAACCAAAGAAGGCCAGCATTGGTTCCCAGCCAGAGGGTGTCAGCATAATACATTTGAACAGACTGCACTTCGTTCCAGCTGTTTTCCTGCCCGTAGAAGCTGATGTGTTTTTCAATTTTCATGGTAGTTGCATCCAGTACCGTAAGCCCCGTGTTTCTTGAATAATGCCCTGCATACAACTTGTTTTTATACCGGTAAGCGCAGGTAAGGCTTTCCGCATACTGCATTTTTTTTGAAGTAGGTGCAATCGTATACAAACTGAGAAAAGAACCCTTTAATTTTTGTCGCAGCAATCCATTGGGTGTGCCTATCCACAGCCTCTTATCTTTGTCGGAAAAAATGCAGTTTATTTCTTCTGATGACAAAAACTTCTGCGGGTTACAGTTGATGTTTCCGGTTTGCCTGTTTATTACAAACATATAAAAACCATAGTTGCTGCAGTTAACAACAAAATGATTGCTGTCGAGCATAGTTATTTTGCTGTTCCAATTCAGTTCAATAACTTTCTGGGCAGGTTTAAAAGGCAAACAAAAGTGGAAGACAGCAAAAACTCTTGCTCAGGTCG
>JBDUAY010000120.1:0-13701 GCA_040004415.1 Bacteroidota bacterium
GCGCGGTCATTTACGACCAATATAATTTTTATGATTACCAGCATGCGCTTATTGTGCCCCGGTTGTTCCTGGTGCAACAAATGTAAATATATTTTAACCGTGACACGGGGTGAAGCCTGCTGCACCAAATTCCCAATCCCCAATTCCCAATTCCTTTTTATCTTCAGTGCATGTTAATTCTTACGGCGAAGCAAATACACGACTGGGATTTATACACCATTCGCAATAAGCCCATTAGCTCGGTTGATTTAATGGAAACTGCGGCGGCACGGTGTTTTCAGTGGCTGCAACAAAATAATTATTACCAACAGCCTTTTCATATTTTTTGTGGAAAAGGAAATAATGGGGGCGATGGACTTGCCCTTGCCCGCATCCTTTCTGGCAAAGGAATAAAAGTAAGTTTGTATATTATCGAAATGGGGCAAAAAGGTACAGATGATTTTCAAACCAACCTGGCGAGGCTTCATCAAACAGATGCATCGGTTTATTATATACAGCCGGCCGATCATTTTCCGGCCATACCCAAAACACATATTATAGTAGATGCCTTATTTGGTACGGGTCTTAATCGTCCGCTGGAGGGTTTGCCGGCTGCATTGGTTGCACACATTAATACATGTTCAAATCCCGTTATTGCCATTGATATTCCGAGCGGTTTACTGGCGGATAGTTCGTCAAAGGGGTATGCTTCTGTTAAAGCGGTACACACGCTTAGTTTTCAGTGTCTGAAAATGGCATTTATGATGCCGGAAAATGAAGCGTCTACCGGTAATGTACATGTGCTTGATATAGGCTTGCTCAGCAATTACGTTGCTGAAATAAGTTACGATGCATTGCTGGTGGAAGAAGAAATTATTAAAGCGATGTACCGGCCAAGACAAAAATTTAGTCATAAGGGAACGTTTGGCTACGCAGCTATTATAGCGGGCAGCCGGGGGTTTATGGGGGCCGCTACTCTTTCGGCGAATGCATGTTTGCGCGCGGGCGTAGGCAAACTGACTTGTCATATTCCAGCTTGCGGGTATGCGATTATGCAGGTTGCGGCGCCGGAAGCAATGAGCAAGACAGAAGACGGGGATGACTACATTGAAAAGCTATCCGGCATTACAAAATACGATGCCATTGGAATTGGTCCGGGGCTTGGCTTGCACAACAGTCATGCTCAATTACTGGAAGACCTTTTTTCTTCTTATAAAAAACCGATGGTGGTGGATGCGGATGCCCTTAATATGCTGGCAAAAAACACCCCCTTGCTGAAATTAATTACCCCGTTTTCCATTCTTACCCCTCACCCGGGCGAGTTTGACCGGCTATTTGGAAAATCGGAAAATGATTTCGGCAGAATGCGGCTCGCGCAAAATAAGGCGAAGGAACTGCAGCTGATTATCGTACTAAAAGGACATCACACATTAATCGCGATGCCGGGCGGCAACTGCTTTTTTAATTGCACTGGCAACCCAGGTATGGCAACGGGTGGAAGTGGTGATGTACTAACGGGCATATTGACCTCTTTACTGGCACAACAATATCCACCGGAGCAGGCGGCACTGATGGGTGTTTATCTGCATGGTCTCGCAGGAGACTACGCAGCAGCGAGGCTTTCAGAGGAAGCCATGATTGCTGCTGATATTTACTTTCATCTTGGGGATGCCTTTAAACAATTAAAGCGCTGAGTTTTTTTCGAAATAAAACAGTCTGATTTTGGGAAACATCTGCCGATCCGGCCGTTCATGAATAACCGAGTATGCCAATTGACGCAGTAAAACATTTATCCACAAATCATGACCCGGCAAACAATTGCAGCGTATTCTTGTTGTAACCGGTTAAGGAATGGTGAATAATGAATTTAGTTTTGAAATTTTGTGAATTTTAAATTGATTTTTTAAAGTTTCTAATTTAACTTCACGCAAGATTAGTTCTACTAAGGGAAAACCCCTATATTTGACCCAAGTTAGTAACTGTCTAAACCTTATCCCGGATATACTACATATTAAACCTTGTCCCAGATATATCACTTGTAACAAAGTTTCTTCATCAGTCTACAACTTTAACTACACACATGGCTACAAAGTATCAGGGAGAAAAATGGAAAGTAATCAAATTTGATTTTAAGTTCACCAATGACTATGAGTTGCAGGTATCAGATGCCGGGCAGCTGAAAGCGTACAATAAGTTTTCCGACGGGGAAACACTTAAAGGTTCTACAATAAATGGATACCGCATTATCCGTTTAAAATTGTATAAGCCAAAGGATAAAAAGACCAGGGAGGCGCTGGAGGAAAAGCACCAGAAAATTATTGATCTGCAGGCTAAAATAAACAGCCACAAACATGCGCTGTTGTCGATGAAAAGAAACGATCCTGCCGGTAAAAAATTGAAGGCACAAATAGCTGACGGTACTACATCGATAAAAGCGATGAAGACGACCTTAAGAAAAGAGCGCCAGCTGGATATTAAGAACAGGACGATGCATTATCATTCGTTGATTCATCGTCTCGTTGCTGAATATTTCTGCAAGGCAAAATCGCCCAAACACACGGTTGTTGGTCACCTGGATTACGACAAGCTTAACAATAAAGCGAGCAACCTGAAGTGGATGACACCGCAGGAAAATTACAAGCACCAGCAGTCCAGCCCGTACGTAATTGCCGAAAAAAAAGATCGGGTAACGTTGTACAAAGATCATCCCCGGGGAGCAAAACTCACCGTTGATAAAGTAAGTGAGCTTAAAAAAATGCTGAAAGAGGGCAAGAATATGAAAGCGCTGGTGAAAAAATTTAAAATTACAGATACACAAATACTGCGCATCAAAAGAGGCGAAAACTGGGGAAGTGTACAACCTTCCAAATAAGATATAGTATTAATAGTATAAAGCAGGATTTTGAGATGTCAAAATCCTGCTTTTTTATGTGCGGCGGGTCGTTAAATTTATTACGTCGCAAATGCGTGGACAGCTGGCAATGGGCTGCACGCTTCGCTGACAGGTTGTGGTCTTTCAGTCCTGTCAACGCTAAACCCTAATCTCACCGGTCAGTGTCCTGCCCACCGGAACCATTATTTCGTCTTTGCTCCTTTGCTTCCTCAATGGTCGGCCGCAAGCGGTGCCGCGACTTATTAAATATCATCATGCCCTTATCAAGGCCCTTGCGCATTTCCTTTTGTTCTTCCAACGGCATGTTGTAAACTGTTTGGCATTCAACACTGCAACAGCCATCGTATTGAATAGTGCAATCCGCGCATTGAATAAATAACAAATGGCATCCATCATTTTTACAATTGGTGTGCGTGTCTGCCGGCTTGCCGCACTGGTGACATTTTGCAATAATGTCTTCTGTGATGCGCTCCCCCAGCCTGTCGTCGAACACAAAATTTTTACCAATGAATTTACTTTCCAGTTCCGCGTCTTTTATTTGCTGCGCATAGTTGATGATACCCCCTTCGAGATGGAAAACATTTTTGAACCCATTGTGTAACATATAGGCACTGGCTTTCTCGCAACGGATACCACCAGTGCAGTACATGATAATATTCTTTTCTTTTTCTTCTTTTAGCATATCAACCGCCATGGGCAATTGTTCACGAAAAGTATCGCTCGGTACTTCCAACGCATGTTCAAAATGGCCCACTTCATATTCGTAGTGATTGCGCATGTCTACCACAATGGTATTTTTATCCTGCAATAAATCATTCATTTGTGTGGCATTCACATATTTTCCTTTCCGTTCCATGCTGAAGCTATCGTCCTGTATACCGTCGGCAACAATTTTATCGCGCACTTTTATTTTTAATACCCAAAAAGATTTGCCGTCATCATCTACCGCTATATTAAGCCGTACATCATTCAATGCTTTAATAGAATACAGGTATGTTTTCAATTGCTCAAAATTGCTTTGCGGCACGCTCAGCTGCGCATTGATGCCTTCGTGGGCTACATAAATGCGCCCAAAGACTTTAATAACTTCTAAAGCTTTGTACAAATCGTCCCGGAAAACTTTGGGATCGGCAACAGGAAAATACTGGTAAAATGACATGGTGGTGCGGGGTTCCGCTTCCTGGTATAAACGTTCTTTCAGCTCCTTTTGGGAGACACGGTTGTGCAATACTGCCATAGTTTGAAATTTTAAGGACACTTGCGTTGTGAACAAAATCTCTTGACGCGCAAATATAGGTTTTTTGGCCGGGTGCTGAATGGTGACCAGTCAGTGGTGATCGGGTGGCTGATGGAGAATGGTATATGGCGAATGAACTTTTTTAATGCAAGGCGTTTAGAAAATAATGGTGCCGGAACAATCCTACCCCGTGCACATGTTCTTTTGGCGCTGATGCCTTAATTTTGAGAAACGCCAGGGTAAACTTTATTAGCAATGGATACAGAAAAAATAAACTTGCTTTTACCATCCATCCAATCTTTTTAATCCCATAAATCCCCGTTCAGACATGAAAAATACCTGTCTCGCTTTCGTTACTTGTTTCTTCTCCTTATTGCTAACGGCCCAGGGCAACCGCGTTCCGGCAGCACGGCAAAATATTCCGCTGGATTCTATTGTTCTGAGCGATCCTTTTATTCTCGCCGATCAAAAAACAAACATGTACTATATGACAGGCACCGGCGGCCTGCTATGGAAAAGCAGGGATTTAAAGTTATGGGATGGCCCGTACAAAGTAACGGCCACCAACCCCCATTCATGGATGGGACCAACGCCAACGATATGGGCAGCAGAAATTCATCCATATAAAAACAAGTATTATTATTTTGCCACTTTCACCAACCGCGCAGTGAAGATTGACACCGTAAAAGGAACTGCTATTGAGCGCCGTGCCTGCCATGTGCTGGTGAGCGACAATCCGGACGGGCCCTATGTGCCGATGGAAGACTCGATCTATTTGCCCGCCAATAAACCAACCCTGGATGCAACACTGTGGATGGAGAATGGAAAGCCCTATATGATCTATTGCCACGAATGGTTACAGAATATGAACGGCACTGTGGAGATGATAGAATTAAAACCAGATTTTAGCGGAACCATTGGTGCAGGAAAAATTTTATTTCGCGCCAGCGATTCTCCCTGGAGCCGCGAAAAAGATGACAACGGAAACGATCGCCCCAATAAAGTAACGGATGGCCCCTATGTGTTTGAAACAAAAACAGGGCGCCTTGGAATGATATGGACCAGTTGGATCTACGATGTCTATACGCAGGGGGTTGCTTATTCGCAAAGCGGCAAATTAGAAGGGCCATGGGTACAGGAGAAAGAACCCGTTACTTCACCGAATTTCGGTCATGGTATGTTGTTTAGCACATTGGATGGCAAACCGTTGATGGCCATTCACAGCCATAGAAAGATCGCTGGCCGTACCCTCCGCGTTCCGCATCTGTTTGAAATAGATTTATCGGGCAACAAGCTGGTGGTGGGCAAACCTTATTTGCCATAATGATCTGCAAATTATATCATGCGTATAACCAGATACGCTGCCTTTGCCACGCAAATGGTTAAATTTAGTCATTAACAAAATTGCCGAAAATAAAAGGACCCGTTACATAGTTGCGAATTAAAATATACATATATTCAGCGCCTGTAAGGGTTTAAATATTTACGGGTAATTTTATTCAGGTAAAATGAATAAGCGGATAAAATCATTCTACGTGTTTGCAAACGTTTAAACATCCTTTGTAAGCGTTACACATTTAAGTGTTTTTAAATGCTTGTACGATAGACGTGCGCAAATCAGCGAGTTAGCTGCAAGCATTGGATGCAGTGCTAACTTGAAATATTTCGCAAGAAATTAACTTTGACAAATCAACATGACTGACATAATTTTCCCAACAGATTTACACCGACTTTCAATAGAAGTTATAAGGGACTATTTCCTGCAACAACAATACATTGACACAATTTTATTAGTGAACTCTATTGCAAGAGGAAAGGCAACACCTGAAAGCGATATTGACATTGCAGTTTTAGTTACGCAGACAACTGACTACGCCAAAATAAAAATATTAGAAGACCGGTGGCAAGATTTTTTAAATGCAGAGCCAACGTTGACAAAGTATAAAAACTCAGACCCCTTTGCACAAATACATTTAGACATTATTGACGGAACTTTTAATCATACTATTTGGGAAGTCGGTGCTGTTTCAGACTACTATGAAATTGAAATTGGTAACAGGTTAGTTTATTCTGCACCGTTGACAAACGAGGGAACAAACTTTGTGAATTTGAAATCACAATTACTTCCATACTATGACACAACATTGCAAGCACAACGACTTCAAATGGTAAAAGATGCTTTTACTTACGACATTGAACATATCCCCATTTTAGTAAAACGAGGTTTGTATTTTCATGCGTTTGACATTTTGTTTAAAGCGTTTCAAGAGTTTATGCAAATCCTTTTTATTAAAAACAAAACTTATCCGATCGCTTACAACAAATGGATTAAGGAACAGGTAGTAGAGATTTTAAAATTACCCGAGTTATATAAACAGCTACCACAAATAATTTCAGTAACAAATATTGAAAGCAACGAACTTAATGGCAAAGCGAAACAATTAAGTCAGCTTCTAAATCAATATTGTTAGACAAGCGGGAAATAACAAAATGAGTGCGAACTTCGGACGATACATCTTCGTTCGGAAAGCATGCCAGCAGCCAACAGAAGTATTGCTGCAAGCAGGGCTTAACGTTGAAACAATCGGCAGTGCATATCCAGGCTTTGGTTTCGGCGGACGTAATTCTACCGGTCATTAGTTCTAAACATCAACTTTTGTTTATAAATTTAGCTTAAGTTCCGGGCAGACAATTGGTCAATTCCCCAACTGCAGCAATACTAGAACGTTAGCTTTAATGCAAAACGACACCCCGTTAAATTCAAAAAATAAATAATAAAAATGACAATTTCAAAATCTTTAGCCTTTTCAATTTTTTTTAGCTTAAGTCTATTGGCTTATACGAATTCATTAGCCCAGAATACGAATTCTACAACTTCAAAAAAAGAGAAAGTAAAGTCATCAATCACATCATATCAAAAATATATTAATGACAAGATGGATGAACATATAAAAGAATATATGGAACTGGTGGCTATTCCAAGTATATCCTCTATTGCATCGCACAAACCCAATGTTGAAAAAGCAGCCGCCTGGATAGTGAGTAAATTAAAAGCTATTGGAATGACAACCGCACAACAAATACAAACAGCCGGAAACCCTGTGGTGTATGGCAGTTGGGACAAAGCGCCGGGAAAACCAACTGTTTTAATCTATGCTCACTACGATGTGCAACCTGTAAAAGAATCTGAATGGGACAACCCTCCTTTCGCTCCTGTATTAAAAGATGGAAAAGTATTTGGCCGTGGTGCAAGTGATGATAAAGCTGGTGTTATGATAACTATTTGGGCATTAGAAGCTATGATAAGCAATGATGGAAAACTACCGGTGAATGTGAAGTTTATATTTGATGGAGAGGAAGAAAGCGGAAGTCCGAATTTTAAAAGTTTTCTTGCAACGAATAAAGAATTATTAAAAGCCGATTTTGCACTGAATGCCGATGGTGGACAATACAGTGATAGTATGCCGTCCATCATGCTGAGTTTAAGGGGAAGTGCTCAATTAGAATTTACTGTAAAAACAGCCAATATTGATGCGCACTCAGGCGAATTTGGAGGCAAAACACCTAATGCAGTTGTTGCCATGTCGCAAATAATAGCTTCCCTTTATACCAAAGAAGGAAACGTAGCAGTAGAAGGATTTTATGACAAAGTATTGCCACCCACTTCGGCCGAAAAAGAAATGATAAAAAAAATGCCTTATGATGCAGGCCGGGATATGAAGCTTTTAGGTACTACTGCCGAAACAGGAGATACAACCTATTCTTCGCTTGAACGGGTATGGTTTCGTCCTACCCTTGAAATAATTGGAATGATTGGCGGTTATACCGCACCGGAAGGACATTCAAATATTATTCCTGGTCATGCTATGGCAAGGATTACATGCAGATTGGTGAACAATCAATCAGGTAAAGAAATATTAGATCTGATTGAGAAGCACATCAACAAAAATTGCCCGGTTGGTGCAACTGTTACATTCAAACATAACGGGGGATTTACAAGCGCTATGAAGTTTCCTGTGGACACAAAGTCTTATAATTATGTATCCGATGCCTTAGCCAATATCTACGGTAAACAACCATTGCAAATTGCCACAGGTTATAGCGTTGGTCCTTTGATTGATATTAAAGAGACTTTGGGTCTTTATGCATATTCATTAGGCTTTGAACAGTCAGACGAACATTGGCACGGTGCAAATGAATTTTTTAGAGCATCTAGCCTCCGAAAAGGACAAATGGTTTATTGCTATTACTTACAACATCTTGCTGACGAAGAAAGCAATTTAAATAAGTAGAAAACACTACAGCCAACAAAAGTATTTGCAAAAGCAGGGCTGGACAATGTAACATCAGCTACGGGCAGGCACTGCAGCGGTTCGGGCTTGACATTATCTATTTTGCTTTTTGTTGTTAACTTCAACTTCATATTTTTAATTGAGTATTTGTACCGGGCTGGACGTTCAATGAATACCCTGCCTTCGCAAATACTCAACGTTCGGTGCTATGCGTTGCGACCATAAACATTAAACAGGCAGAATGAAAAAAATAATTTTAATTTTAATTTTTCCCTTACTGGCAAACTTCGCATTTGGACAGAATAAACAAGAAGCTGAAAAATTGGTTGAAGAAGGAATTGCCTATCATGACAAGGGCGATTTTGACGGAGCAATTTCTAAATATGATAAGGCGTTAGAGCTTGACAAGGACAATTTATTGGCATTAGCAGAAAAATCACTCTCTTTATTGTCCTTAAAAAAATATGACGATGCAATTGTGCTTTGTCAAAAAGCCATTGAAAAATATCCAAACCAAACTGCTTTAAAAACTGTTTTTGTAACTTATGGCAACGGTTTGGACGCTTTAAAAAAGACAGACAAATCAATAGAGATTTATGACGAGGGAATTAAAATGTTTCCAGAATATTATCAGTTATATTTTAACAAAGGCATTTCGTTAGCAAGCGTTAGAAAAAATGATGAAGCATTATTGTGTTTTCAAAAATCAGTATCCATAAACCCAAAACACGCAAGTTCAAACAATGCAATAGCTAGGCTTTTGTATACCCAGGACAAAAATATTCCATCCATTTTCGCTTTTTGCAGATTTCTCATACTTGAACCACAAAGCGACAGAGCAAAAGGAAATTTAGCGTTATTGCAGAAAATCGTAAAAGGCAATGTTGAACAAACCGGAAAGAATAATATTACAATAAAAATTGACCCTAAAATGCTTGAAGACACAGCGTCAAATGGTAAAGTGAAAGAAAATAGTTTTAGTTCAACAGAATTAATCTTAAATATGACTTCTGCACTGGATTATGATAAAAAGAATTCAAATAAGACCGATGTAGAACAATTTATTAGAAAATTTGAAACCATTTGTACGTCAGTTGAAGAAACTAAAAATAATAATTTTGGATTTTATTGGGAATACTACGTTCCATATTTTATTGAATTGAACAAGAAGAAACTAATAGAGCCTTTCGCATATATTGCATTTGCTTCGTCTGACAAAGAGGATGTTTCTAAATGGTTGAAATCACATCAAACTGAAATTGAAAAATTTTATGCGTGGAGTAAAAACTATAATTGGGATAAGAAATAGAGAAACATTTCCCGACTAAAACAGCGGGCAACAAAAGTATTGCAGGCCGGGTCGCCCGACGTTGAAACAATCAACAGCAAATCATTAACCGGCATCTATTAGTGCGGGTTTTCAAAACTTAAAGTCATTATAAATTTAAGATCATTTACCATAACAAGTTCGGTGGCCGGATGTAACACAGCATTCTGCACCGGCATACATACGCCAACATAAGCGGCTATATTTCCAGCCATCACGCACTAAGAATTAAAAAGTTAATTTTATCAATGCAAATTAGTAATGAGACTGAATTCATCATTTTATAGCTCTTTTTTTTATAGCTCTAAAACATTCAAACTTCAAAACAGTTTTTTTCTTGTAGAATTAAAATAAAACTTAGTTTTAAACATTAAAAGACAAATATTATCATAAATGCAAAGCGGTGTAATTCCTGCCAACAATTGGTCAGTAATGCAAAAATTACTGTTTCGTTTTTTTGCCGTCTATTTCTTCATTTACATATTTCCTTTCCCCCTTGGGGTTATTCCACTCACTGATTTTTTGAATACGTGGTTCAATGGTATTTGGGACGTCCTTGTGCCGTGGGCAGGTAAAAATATGCTGCATGTTAGTTATCCAATAACTGTTAAACCAAATGGCAGCGGCGATACAACTTACAATTATGTGCAACTATTTTTATTTGCAGTATTTGCAGTTATCTCTGCAATTATTTGGTCAGTTGCAGACCGAAAAAGAAAAAGCTACGACTTGCTTTTATATTGGTTAATGGTTTATATAAGATATTTTCTTGCATTTACTATGATGAGCTATGGCTTTTATAAAATTATTAAAACACAATTCCCCTTTCCGTTTTGGGGCTTAACTAAAACATATGGTGAGTCAAGTCCCATGGGGCTGTTATGGAATTTCATGGGTTACTCAACAGCCTTTAACGTCTTTACCGGGTTAGCAGAAGCTATTGGCGGGTTCCTTCTTTTATTTAGAAAAACCACTACTTTCGGGTCACTAGTTTGCATAACTGTTTTAAGTAACATTGTAGCAATGAATTTTTGTTATGATGTTCCAGTAAAACTTTTTTCAAGCAACTTATTGTTAATGGCAATTTTTATTGCAGTGCCGGATATGCAGCGGATCATCAGTTTCTTTTTTAGAAACAAAGCAGTGCCGGCAGTAAATATTCAACCAAAGTTTTATAAACGATGGATAAAAATGACATGGATTGCTGTAAAAATTTTATTAATTGGTACTGTTTTGTATTCTACTATTACCGGTGTGTGGGAAGGATATAAATCTTATGGTGATGAAGCAACTCAAAAAAAGCCGCTGTTCGGAATTTATGATGTAACAAAATTTATAAAGAATAAAAACACATCGGCGTCGCTTGCAGCAGATACTTTACAATGGAAACAACTTAATCTGGTTTTCACTAATTATGCAACTATAAAAATGATGAATGATAGTTTGGCGGGCTATAGCTTTACGCCGGATACGTTAATTAAAACCGTAAAAGTTTTTGCATATTCAGACACTGCTCATAAATCAACACTTCACTATTTTAATCCTGATGCAACACATCTTATTTTTACTGGCAAACTACAAGATGATTCTGTTTATATAGTAATGCAAAAAATTGACCTTAATCAAATGAGATTGATTAACCGTGGTTTTCATTGGATAAATGAATATCCCTACAATAGGTAATTTGAATTTAAAAAAAATGTACACACCGACGTATTGGCAAAGGCAAGGGCTGGACCAGCAATGAAACTTTTCCGGCAATCTACTGCTCATGGCTAACCCTTGGCTCATTACAGCACCGTTGTCAGTCCTGATGCTTGCCTTGATGTTTAAAAAAAATGCAGATGCAAACAAATAAAGAAAATAATGATATTTATATTAGCTATTGTTGGGTTTCTTCTGTTAATTCTAATTACAGGCAAAATAAATTTGGCTATAAAATTCAGCAGAGAAGTAAAAAAACTTTTTGCTCAATCTAAAAACATATCTGACCAGTTCTTTCATAAAACGCAACTTGACAATTTGCCAGAACCTGTTCAGCGATATTTTAACCATGTTTTAAAAGACGGGCAACCCTATATCAGTTATGTAAGACTTAAGCATGACGGACAATTTAAAACCGGCTTAAAAAAAGACTGGGTAAATATTAAAGGAGAGCAATATTTTACGAACGAAAAGCCAGGCTTTATCTGGAAAGGAACTACCAGTATGTTTATAGCCCGGGATATGTATTTAGACAATGAAGGAAGACTCATAGCAACAATTATATCAACGATTAATGTTGTGGACGTTCATGGAAAGCAACAATATAATGAAAGTGAACTATTGCGTTGGCTTGGAGAAAGTGTTTGGTTCCCAACAAATTTTTTACCTTCCGAAAAATTACAATGGACACCCATTGATAGTTCGTCAGCTAAACTAACTTTTAATTACAATGGCTTATCACTCTTTTACATTGTAACATTCAATGACGCCGGAGAGATCATTCAAATGGAAACAAAGCGGTACATGGATGAAAAGAGATTAGAGACATGGATTATAAAACCATTCAATTACGAAGAAAGAAACGGAATAATTATTCCCGTTCAGGCTGAAGTTTTTTGGAGATTGAAAGAAGGCGATTTTAGTTATGCAAAATTTAGTGTGACAGAAATTGAATACAACAAACCCGAAAAATTCTAACGAATCAATATAGCGGTATGCAGCTAACATGCTTTATGGCGGCGTGGCCCGGCGCCAGATTTTTTCAGCATTTGTATTTCACCGGGGCAGCGTCATGGGCCGACCGTTTTGCAATTGGGATCAGTTTTTAAAATAACGGTTAGTGACCGGTCGGACGTTTTTCAAATGCTGCACCGGCAGCAATACGCCAATGCTCGAAATCATTGCGAAGCGACCATCTACAAACAGGCACTTCAAAAAAAATAAACACAAAGAAAAAGATTTACAGAAATATTTGCGAAACCGAAAGGCTGCACGTATATTTGCAACCGATTAGCTTCTTAATTTAAATACCACCGCACATGAGAAGAGACATTTTCCAGGCAATAGCAGACCCGACAAGGCGGGCCATTATCACCTTAATTGCATTGCAGGCAATGACACCAAATGCTATTGCCGAAAATTTCAACACTACACGGCAATCTGTTTCTAAACACCTTCGCATACTTACAGAATGCGAACTGGTAAAACAGGAACACCAGGGCAGGGAAATTTACTACACACTTGAAATTAAAAAAATGAAAGAGATTGATAAATGGTTGGACCAATTCAGGAAAATCTGGGAAACCCGCTTTAATCAACTTGACAATGTATTATCAACACTAAAAAAAGGAAAAAAATGAAAACCGATTTGCTATTTGATCTTACCGTTGACAAAGCAAAAAAAATGGTATTCATAACCAGGGAGTTTGATGCTGAACTTTCGCTGGTATGGGATGCTTATACCAAACCAGAAATTCTTGACCAATGGTGGGCGCCTAAACCCTGGACCTCCAAAACAAAAATTATGAATTTTGAAGTGGGCGGGCGAAGGTTTTATGCGATGGTTAGTCCGGAAGGGCTAGAGCGCTGGTCAGTTCAGCAATACACTTCCATTAGTCCGAAAACCAATTTCAAGTTTTTCAATGTTTTTGCTGATAAAGACGAAAATCCTGAATTGCCCGGTTCTGATTGGGATTTGACTTTTAGCGAACAAAACGGAACAACAAAAGTGCGTATTACTATTTACAATGAATCCCTTGCCCGCATGGAAAAATTGCTTGAAACGGGTTTCAGGGAGGGAAGTGCACTGCAAATGAAAAACCTGGATGAATTATTGGCAACTTTATCGAAAAAATAATTGTCGTTTTCAAAACATCTGTCAGAAATAACATACAGATAAAGAAACTTAAAAAAAAAGCTTACAAATATTTATAACTTAAAAAAATAAAATCATGGCACTTATCAATCCTCACATCAACTTCAACGGAAA
>JBDUAY010000121.1:0-13687 GCA_040004415.1 Bacteroidota bacterium
CCCATGTTTTATTGCAGGGAGATATCACCAGTGAAGATTATGATGTTCAATTATTGAAAGAATCAATTCCTTACAGAACATTGCGTGCATCCCGCAGCGCAAAGATTGCACTGGATGATGGCTTCACTACCATTCGCGACTTAGAAACAGAAGGCGCGATGTACGCTGATGCAGATGTAAAAAAAGCCATCAACAATCATGTGATACCCGGTCCAAGAATGTTTGTATCAACAAGGGCCATCAATACAGTTGGGCATTATCCTATTCTGCCAAAAGATTACAACTGGGAACTTGATTTACCAAAAGGTATACAAGAAATAAATGGTGCCGACGAAGCAAGACGTGCTGTGCGCGAACAGTTAGCACATGGCGCCGACTGGATAAAAATTTATGCTGATCGCGGCTATTACAGATTACCGGATGGAACCTACCGCAGCCGGCCCAATTTTACCACGGAAGAAATTACTGCAGTAGGAGACGAAACCATTAAATCAGGCAAAAAGCTAGCGGCGCACGCAGTAACAAGAGATGGAATTATTGCAGCCATCAATGCGGGTGCATCAACCATTGAACATGGGTTTGGCATGGACGAAGAATGTATACAGCTAATGGTAAAAAAGGGAATTTATTGGTGTCCTACCATTTACGTTTGTGATTTTGTTGCGGATGGAAGGGCCGCCGCAGGATCGCCTATTAATAAATATTTCATGGAAACGATGCCGGCGCTTTTTAAAAAAGCAATGAACGAAGGTATTAAGATTGCGTACGGCACAGATATCGGCGGTTATAGCTGGGATGAACCAGAAGCAAAAGATTTTGAATACATGGTGAAATATGGAATGACGAATGTGCAGGCAATCCAAACTGCAACAACGGTTGCTGCTGACTTGCTGGATATGCAAGGTAAAATTGGTGAAATTAAAACTGGCGCGTTTGCAGATATCATTGCGGTAAAACAAGATCCGTTAAAAAATATAAAACTGCTGGAGCAAGTGCAATGGGTTATGAAAGATGGCGTGGTGTATAAGACTTTCAAATAAAAGATCATCTCTTCTTCTTCTGATAAAAAAGAAGCAAAAAAATTGAATGCTTCATAAAAATGAAAGATTACCGTATCTCTTCCGCCTGCTTCCCAGGTTTCGCATACGACAATCTTACCAGGCGTTCCGTTTTGTAATATGCATCTGCCCCCAGCGATGCCAGGCTACCGGCATTTTCGAGCGCCACGAAACCGTCTTCCTGAATCAGTTGGGGATCAATTAATATCTTTAATATGGATCCAATAACAAGAAATGTATTGTTATATTTGATCGGTACAATCTCTTCAAGCTGTAAAGCATATTTAACATTACTGGCTTCAACAAAAGGAGCAATGATGCCTTCTGCAAATTCTGCGGCGAGATCTACCGCATCGAACTCATTGACGCCAGCTTCGTATTTTGCGCTGGTCTGGTGTGCCTGTTTTAGAAAAGACAGGTTAATATGATTAATAGTGTATACGCGGGTGGCTTCAATATTTTCAATAGTATGATGGGCGGCTGCCAATGGGCGGTTTATAAAACCAACAAGCGCAGGGTTGGAGCCTACATGTATAATGCTGCTGAAGATGGCAAGATTGGGTAAACCTTGTTTGCTGATGGAGCCAATAAGACTTACAGATTTAAATCCCGTCAGGCTATTAATGAAATTGGATCTGTAAAAACGGTCCCAGCTTTCAATGGTATTTTGATTGATAGGTTGATGCATGCAACGGGAACAGCTGGTTGCAAAAATGGTTTGAAAACATTATTAAAATAACCGATACCCATCTGGTCAATCTGCAATTTCCAATAGCGGTTGCAAATTTTCTAACTCATTATCCGTAAATAATTTTGATTGAATGCAAAACCGTACGCCCAATGGAATCTCCAGCGAAAAACTACTTCCCCTGCCCGGAGATACATCTAGTGTAAGTTGTGTGTGCTTCCAGTATTCAAACTGGTCAGCGCTCATATAAAATTTGCAACCCGCAATGATTCCCAAACAGACATCATTACTTCCTACTTTAAATTCCCCATCTGTAAAACACATCGGCGCAGATCCATCGCAACAGCCACCGCTTTGGTGAAACATTAACGGGCCATGCAAATTTTTTAATCTTTCGATTAATTCCAATGCCGCAACCGCTACTTTAATTCTCTGAACAAATACCATGGCGTTTATTTTTTCCTGATGATTGGATCATTTTTTTTCACCCCGTGAACACTGCGTAGCAATGATCGCAGCGAGGTTATTTTTGTGCTATAAAAATAGTGGATATGAAATTCTTGTTGTCACGAAAGCTTGCTTACGCTGCTTCTCTGCGCACGCAGCGTGAAATCATTTGAATTTAATCGCAAAAAAATCAGATAAAAAAGAACAGCGGCTTTGCCCACCGCTGTTCATTTGACCTTTGACTTATAGCCTGGCGTAACCTTAAAAAAATCCAAGCTTTGTTTTACTGTATGATATCAGCATATTCTTTGTTTGCCTGTAGTGATTCAGCATCATCTTATGCGTTTCTCTTCCAAAACCAGATTTTTTATACCCACCAAAAGGTGCATGTGCCGGATACGCATGATAACAATTTACCCAAACACGTCCTGCTTGTATCGCGCGTGGTACCTGGTACATTTCATGTGCATCTCTTGTCCATACACCAGCACCCAATCCATACAAAGTATCGTTCGCAATACTAATTGCTTCTTCAACTGTTTTAAATGTAGTGACAGAAGTAACCGGGCCAAAAATTTCTTCCTGGAAAATCCGCATTTTATTATGCCCTTTAAAAATTGTAGGCTGAATATAATAGCCATGTTCCAATCCGCTGTTCTGATGAAATGCCTCGCCACCGGTTAGCACCTTTGCGCCCTCCTGTTTTCCAATATCAAAATAACTTAAAATTTTATTGTATTGATCTTCTGATGCCTGCGCACCCATCATGGTACTGGCCGACAACGGATTACCCATTTTTATGGCCCGTGTGCGTTGTATTACCCGGTCCATAAATTTATCATAGATATCTTCCTGCACTAAAATTCTGCTTGGGCAGGTACAGACTTCACCCTGGTTCAATGCAAACATTACAGCGCCTTCAACAGCTTTATCAAAAAACTCATCGTCCGCATCTGCAACAGAACTAAAAAATATATTTGGGCTTTTTCCACCCAATTCCATGGTAACCGGAATCAAATTTTCAGACGCATATTGCATAATCAGCCGGCCGGTAGTTGTTTCACCGGTAAATGCTACTTTATTAATACGTGGCGAAGTAGCCAAAGGTTTTCCTGCTTCAGGGCCAAAACCCGAAACAACATTCAATACGCCAGCTGGAATCAGGTCCCCTATCAATTCCATTAAACACATGATACTGGTGGGTGTCTGTTCTGCTGGTTTTAATACCACGCAACAACCGGCTGCAAGCGCGGGAGCCATCTTCCAGGTAGCCATTAGCAAAGGAAAATTCCACGGAATGATTTGACCAACAACACCGATGGGTTCATGTAAATTAATACTTACGGTTGTTTCATCGTGTTCGCTGATGGTTCCTTCCTCACTGCGGATAACACCTGCGAAATAACGGAAATGATCAACCACCAGGGGTAAATCGGCCGCCCTTGTTTCACGAATAGCCTTACCATTATCAATTGTTTCAACAATAGCCAGGTATTCAAGATTGTCTTCAATGCGCTGGGCAATTTTTAATAAAATATTGCTTCTGTAACTGGCGGCAGATTTACCCCAGGTAGCAAAAGCTTTATGTGCCGCTTCAATCGCTTTTTCTACATCTTTGGCAGTACCGCGGGCGGCTTTCGTAAAGGTTTTGCCATCAATGGGAGAAATATTATCGAAATATTCGCCATTAACAGGGACTACCCATTCTCCCCCGATATAATGTTCATACCGGTCCTTAAATTTCGGACGGGCCGCCACATCTGATGGCGCTTTTGCAGTTGCTGTACTCATATGCAAGAAATTTAAATCGTTAAATAATACTGTAATATTTATTTATCCAGGCAGAAAGTAAGTGACGATAGTATTTTTATTTAGCACAATCGTACCGGAGTGTTTTATCCCGCAGGTAAAATTGTACCTTACTATACTAAAAACAATATTTTGCCTGGCCGGAATACATTACAACGTATTGATCTCACCCATCCAAAATACCTGCAAACGCTGGTAGAAAACCGGCGCATATTTAATCTGAATAATTGCGAGCTGAATGTCTTTGAATCCTACAAACAGGCATACCGGGTGCCGCTTACGTTCAGTGATTTTGTAATTACGAGTATGGTACGCGGTAAAAAAATTATGCATTTATTTGATAAACCCGGATTTGTTTATTTACCGGGTGAAACGGTAATCGTTCCTGCCAATGAAACGATGGTGATTGATTTCCCGGAAGCAGAACCAAACAACCCTTCGCAATGTATCGCATTATCAGTTGATGCGGCGTATATTAATAATACCGTTGAATACCTGAATGAGTTTTATAACAGTGATGCATCACCGCAGCATGAATGGAAGTTGCAGTTTAACCAATATCATTTTGATAATGATACAGAAGTGACGGGCCTTATCAATAAATTAATGCGTGTATGCAGCGGTACTGATCGCACAAAAAACATTTATGCTGATTTAAACCTGAAAGAATTGCTGATACGTTTAGTGCAGAGTCAGTACCTCCAGCAAGTGAGTGTTGAAACAGGCAGCAATACTAACCATACGAGGCTACATTATATGCTGCATTTTATTCACGAAAATATTACGGAGAAAATATTGGTGAACACGCTTTGCAAAAAAGCGTATGTTAGCCGCAATGCATTTTTTAAATTATTTAAAGAACAGTTTGGCGTAACGCCCGTTGAATACATCAATAACGAACGGATCAAACTGGCCAAACAATTATTAGCCACCAGCAATCAAACCATCACCCAAACTGGTTTGCAATGCGGATTTACAGACGTTAATTATTTTGTACGCATCTTCAGAAAGATAGAAGGAATTACACCCGGCAGCTACCAGAAATGCCTGCGGCAGGAGTAGAACATAGATTGTTATGATTTTCGTGATCTCTTTGCAACCCCTGCTTTAGCCGGGGGATCTGAAAGTAAAAGAATCCGATTTTAGCCCATAAAAATTTGCGGGCTAAGACCTTCGGTTAGTAAAACCAGTTCTGTGATTGCGTCAAAAGCAGGCTTTCCGGATGGTCAAAAACTGCTATAATCTTCGAAGATAAAACCTGCGTGCTCCCGTAAGACCATGGTAGTTTAGTCTCCGCTGTTTCTGCGTTCCTTCTTTTCACCGGCCCTTGGCAGGCATCCCGCCGATAATTCGCGAAATCTTTCCCGTCTTTAAAATATAATACCTTGCCGCCCGTCTACCTCATTATAGATGAACGAGACATTGACGATACCGGCTAACATGACAACTGAGCAAAAAAGCAATATCACGCGCGTTATAAACGATTACAGCAGGCGCCTGCTGGGCTTTATACGTAAACGTGTAAGCAATGAAGCGGATGCCGAAGACATTCTGCAAGATGTTTTTTACCAGTTTATCGGAAATGCCGAACCCATCGAACAAGTGACCTCCTGGCTGTTCACCGTGGCGCGTAATAAAATTATAGACAAGCAACGAAAAAAGAAGCCGGAATCGCTGGAAGATATGTACGCTTCAACTGAAGAAGACATCACATTTGACTGGACAGAAGTCTTCTTTGATAATACCGACAACCCTGAAACATCTTATTTACGGTCTTTGTTTTGGGAAGCACTTGACAATGCATTGAATGAACTGCCCCAGGAACAAAAAGATGTCTTTATCATGAATGAAATTGACGGCATACCATTTAAAGAAATTGCGGCGAAGACGGGTCAGACGGTGAACACGTTGTTATCGCGAAAAAGGTATGCAGTGTTGCATCTCCGCGACCGGCTGAGCGTATTAAAAGATGAGTTATTAAATTATTAAAAATAAAAAAATGAGAAAGGAATTTATTGTGAAAAAGATCATTGGCATAATCATATTTGTATTTGCCTTTATTGTAGGTTTAAGTTTTGCCGTGATGGCTTTATGGAATAATATATTGGTAGATGTACTGCATGTGGGTACAATTACTTTCTGGCAGGCACTGGGCATATTTGGTCTCGCTAAAATATTGTTCGGTGGTTTTCCTGGCGCGCGTGGAAGATGGGGCGGTGGTGGCCCGGGCGGACGCTGGAAACAAATGGGCGGCGAAATGAAAGAAAAATGGACGAACATGAGCCCGGAAGAAAGAGAAAAATTTAAACAGGAATGGAAAAGCCGTTGCGGTGGTGGCGGATGGAGAAGACAACAACCGGCAACACAGGCAGATACAGCTGAATAAAAAGAGTTATACAAAGGGACAAGGAAAGCCTGGCCCCTTGCCTCTTTATTTTCCTTGTGCTGTTGCGTGCAAAATTTCTATAAAAACGTTTGCATGTAAAGCAAATTTCACGCAAAGACGGTAGAAGAGCAAAGAGAAGTTGTAATACTTTGCGTTTTATTTTCCTTTCGGCAACTCGTGCAACATCTGAAGCACGTGTACCGGTATTAATCAATCAAAACCTTCATGTATGGAAATTCTTGTTTTTAAAACGGATGTGCGTAGCAGGAAGCATATAACTGCGCTGGCACCACACCTTGAAAAGATGAATGGTATTATTAAATGGAATGTAGACTTGCAGGATATCGATAAAGTATTGCGGATAGAATGTAACAAAATCACGCCGGCCATAATAGAACATAGCCTGCAACGGGCAGGCTATTATTGTAAAGAATTAAGCGATTAAATCAATTTTAAAATCATTAATATGTTACTTGTAAGTTTTATCATGTGGGTTATAAATAAATTCAAATCAAAAAAAGTAAACCCCTACCTCATTTTCTAATATTTGAATACAATTAAGTCGTGGCTTAACAACTTATCAGCAGAAACACTGTGAACTTTGAAAAATGATAATGAACATTTGCCTTTTAATTTTTATTTCACTGGGCTATTATTTGTGATGAATACTGCACTATAGTCAAAATCATCACCAGCATATCTGCTCATTATTATTTTGTAATTCAAAAAAATATTTTACATTTACCGTATGAAATTAATAATCACGTTTACATGTCCGCAACAACAGCCTTTCAACAGGATGGGGTGGCGTATGTAAATAAGTTATTAGTAAACTTTTTATAGCCCACCAATACGGTGGGTTTTTTATTGCGAAGTAGAGAAGTCGGGTATTCTCACTTGCTTTGGGAGCAAGACAGCGCTGGTTCGAATCCAGTCTTCGCAACTATGAACAGGTACCCAATGCTGGTTATGGGATAAGTCTGCAAAACTTATTAAACATCGGTTCAATTCCGGTTCTGTTCTCAAAATGGTGCAGTAGCAAAGATGGTTTATGCACCGGACTGAAAATCCGGCCATGTTGGATCGTTACCAACCTGTACCACATAATTTATTTTTGCCCTCATCTGCCGGCATGGCGGCTGATTTTGGTTCAGCAAATTGTGGTTCGGGTGGACGGGGGAAATAATATCATGCACAAACGTTACACGCATGGGAATGGCATGTAAAATATCGGACGGCTTTATTTTGACGCGCTGGCCAGGATTACTGCATCCGCTTAGTTGTTGCGTAATGCGTCAGATCTAAACCTTCAGGAAGAATTCAAGCGCCATCTTAACATTAATCCTTATTCAAACAGCAACGCTATTTTTTTCATCAGGTCTGCCGGCAACTGATCAAGATTGATAGACGCCTTGTTGCCGACATGGTTGAAAGATATGAGCAACTTGTATTCCATCGCTTCCGGGTACTTACTAAAGATTTTCTTAAATGCTATCTCTTCAATTGTCTTTTTCAGATCTTGTAACATACGATTTGGATTTCATGTAATATAACATTTATATCTCCTGCGGACAAGCATTCACCCACAATGTTTAGCCGGATAAGGCATTAAATGCCTGTGCAGCTAAGTGCTTTATAGCGGTGTGCCAGCAATTACTTTACTTAACGCAGGTTTTCGGTAAAAAGTACCATAAATGCCATAAATCGTATTGCGGCTGCGTTCAGGCCATCAGTACCTTTGCTTTGTTAATAAAGTAAATATGAGCAAAGAGAAAATACCGGTATATGATATCTGCAGTCTCTCAGAAAAACTGCATGCTCAAAATGATTTATTGGCAGAAAGGTTTGGCGAATATCTGCAAAGACATCCACTCACGCTGCACAATGCACACCGTCATTCATTCTATCACCTGGTATTGTTTACCAAAGGATCAGGAGCCCATACCATTGATTTTACCCGGTTTGCAGTAAAGCCGTTTGACATTTATTTTATGATTCCAGGGCAGGTACACAGCTGGCATTTTGAGGGCGGCACAGATGGCTACATCATTAATTTTTCTGAAAACTTTTTTCGATCTTTTTTATTGAATCCCAATTACCTGGATCGTTTTTCTTTTTTCAGCGGCATCAATGAGGAAAGTGTTTGCCGTTTGCCAACAGGGGCACACAGTAAAATAATTAACTTGTTTGAAGAGATACTTACTCAAAAAAATAACGAAAAAGAAAGCTGGTTAGATATGACCCGGCTATTACTCCTGGATCTTTTTATACGTGTTGATGATGTGTGCAAAAGCAATTATAAAAAGATCATTCCGCAACAAAAACAGCTCTTATTTAAAAACTTCCGGCGTTTGATTGACCAGCATTACAGATCAATCAAGCTTCCCAAAGATTATGCAGATCTCTTGTATGTTACTGCTAACCACCTCAATGCTTTGTGCCAGGATTTGCTGGGGAAAACGGCGGGTGAACTAATACGCGACCGTGTATTGCTCGAAGCAAAACGTTTGCTTACCAGTGCGGATATGACAGTTACTGAGATAGCCTTCAATCTTAACTTCCAGGATAATTCTTATTTCAACCGCTTTTTTAAAAAGTATGAAAAAGTGACGCCGGATGAATTTAGAAAAAAATTGATAACGCATTAAAAATTATAATATGCTTACTATTCAAAATACAAATCATAAAGACATGATTGCACATACGAAGAAAGAAAATGCAAGCATTATAAATTTATTTGCCTGCAAATGTCCGCGCTGCAGAAAAGGCGATATGTTTACAAACAAAAACCCGTGGAACATTAAACACACCATGAAAATGAACAAAACATGCCCGGTGTGCGATCAGCCGCTTGAACTTGAACCAGGCTTTTATTTTGGTTCCGGCTATGTTAGTTATGCACTGACAGTTGCTTTCAGCGCCGTTACGTTTGTTTTGTGGTTGAAATTTATTGGTTTTTCTGACAACGAAAACAGCCTGCTGCACTGGTTAATTTTTAATGCTGTTTGTATGATAGCCATACAGCCTTACCTGATGCGGGTTTCAAGAACAGGGTGGCTTGCTTTTTTTGTACAATATGATTCAAACTGGAAAATAAATCCACCAAAGAAAATAGAAAGAACAAATAAAGAGCAGGAAAATAACTGGTAATATTGTTTAACCCATGATTAAAACAATGAAGCAAAAAACGCTTGCAAAATCAACCTAAAAAATCAGGCATCCCCCATGTTTAAACAAATAATCAATTTATGTCTTTAGATAATATTCATATTTGTTGCCCTAAATGCAAATGGGAACCTGACGGAAAACCTTACTGGCAGTGTACCTGCGGCACAGTATGGGATACATTTTCTACTGGCGCGCGCTGCCCGGGCTGTGGTAAAGTATGGGACCATACACAATGTATAGAATTTGCGGGTGGCTGTAATGCGTACAGTCCGCACCTTGATTGGTACAAGGGGCTTGACGAGGTAGTAGAAAAATTAAAAGAAGAGATTAAAGAAAGCTGGCAGGTAAAAATATAAATTTCTGATTGTGGGATTTGGTGATTTACGATTCGGCAACCTGACAATTGGCTATTTTTCAAATACAACTGCATCAGGCGCCGCGCCCATTTGTGTAAGCGTTTCTGACATGGCCGTTACCATTTCATCGGGGCCGCAAATATAATAATGCTTATTGGTATCGCCTGCGTATTGCTGCAGGAGCTTTTTGTTGATAGGCCCTTTCAGATAACCATCTTTCTCTTCCCTGGTTAAAATAAATAAGGCATCCTTACCAAGAATTGTCTGCAATTCTTTTTCATAAATAATATCGGCGGTGGTTTTGTTGGAGAAAAGCAATGTGTTGCCCGCCAACTTATTTTCTGTATGCAGCCAGCGGAGGATCGCCAAAAAAGGTGTGATGCCGGCACCACCCGCTATAAAATATCCGGGTCCTTTGTATTCAATAGCGCCCCATACATCACGAATGATAAGTTCATCCCCAACTTTTAAATTGTGTATAGCATCTGTTACCCCGTGATGATCAGCATAACGCTTTATTGTAAATTCAAGAAATGGGTCAATGGTTAACGAGGTAAATGTGAACGGCCTTAATTCATGTACTAAAGAAGGTGAATTAACGGAAACATCAGTTGCTTGTCCGGGATTAAATGTATACCCTGCAGGTTTTTCTATTCTAAAACTTTTTACGTTGTTGGCTGCTGCTTTTATTTCCAGTATTTTAACAATGTGATCCATAAAAAAATGTTGATTAAACTGTTTATAGGCATACGCAATTCCTGCCAGGCATACATGCCTGCATAGCGTAAAGTTACTAAACAATCAGGTGATGAAATGGATGTACGTTAGCGTATAAAATGTCAGTACGATAAATGAATAATCCTGCTATCGCGCACAATAGCACGTTGCCTTTTCCAGGCATGATAATCTTCGAACAATCGATCGAGGAAGATAGCGCCGCTCAGGCTCCAGTAGGCGCCATTGTATTTGTATTGTTTATCCTGCCGGTAAATAGCAGCACGGTAACCAACCATGGCATTAATGCCCGCCCAGCGGAAACATTGTATATGAAATAAAGGGGGAAGTTTTAAATTCACAGAAAGCCCGATGCCGGCTGGTATAAACAATGCATTTTGTTTTGTAAGCGTACTGTTATCTGTTTTGCTGGTAGAAGAATTTACGGTGCGCCCATAACCTGTTTCAAAAACAAGACTGCTCTCCCACAAAGTACGCCGCATTACATATGGTTCATAATAAACAGTGCCGAGGTATAATTTTTTGTTCACCATTATTGCATCGGTACTGGTGCGTGTAAGTGAAGTTGTTGCAACGCCCTGGTCTGATTGCTGGTTCATATAATAGCCGCCGATGCCCAATTTATATGTATCGTGAATTAAAACGCCGGCGCGGTAACCCCAAACATTCTGGCGCTCGCCAGGTGTGTAATAGAAACGCTGATCAAAATCTGTCGTGGGCTTTAAGTTAAGAGGATGAGATTTTGCAATTGCCGTGTCCTGGCCAAAGCCATATCGCATCGTGAGCAGTGCCAAAAAGCACAAAATTAGCCTGGTTTTGTATGGGTTACGGGTCACAGGGTGTTGGAATGATTAAGTTAATTCAGGTGTAAAACGCCGTAAACCTGTTTTTATTTGTTAATACGAAGTAAAGCGGCCATTATGTATTCAATACCGCGTACGCGCTCGTTTTTTTAGCGGTAAATGATAGTTTGAGGAGCGATGGTCTTTACATTTGCGCTAATTATGGGACATAAAAAACTCATTCGTTTTGAAGCCATCAAAGGATTTTCCAATGTGTTGCAATATCCTGAGGGTATGCCGGGACAATGGGAGGTCTTTTTTAAAAATAAGAACCTTATTACACTTGAGCTGGCTTGTGGAAAAGGAGAATACACGGTCAGTCTTGCCCAAATGCATCCTGATCAAAATTTTATTGGGGTTGATTTGAAAGGAAACAGGCTTTATGTGGGCGCAAAAAAATGCCTGGCGGAAGGAATTACCAATGCTGGTTTTTTGCGCGCACAAATTGATAAAATCAATACATTTTTTCTACCCGGCGGGGTGGCGGAAATATGGATTACATTTCCGGATCCGCAGCTGCGCATTTCAAAAGCAAAAAAACGATTGACACATCCAAAGTTTTTACGGCTGTATCAACAAATCATTACGCCTGGCGGATTGATACACCTTAAAACAGATTCGCCCGATTTATACAGATTTACTAAACTTGTAATTGAATTATATAAACTGGACGTGCTGGCAGACTATGATGATGTTTATGCGCAATTGTCTATTTCGGCCGAACTAAAAATTAAGACACATTACGAAGGCCTTGATATTGCACAAAGTAACCGCATTCATTATTTACAATTCAGGTTGCCGGTGGCGCCGTTACCAGACATTGATAAATCATTGCAGGAACAATTAAAAAAGCATGAATCAGCCGTTGAAGGAGGGGATTGATTTTTACTATACCGATGATGGCTATATAGTATTTACAGAAAAATATTTGCTCGCCAGGGGTTACTGCTGTGGTAATGGTTGCAGGCATTGTCCATATCAGTATATCAATGTGCCGGAGCCGTTAAGAACTGAGCTACGGAAAAAAGTGCTTAAATAGAAAGGAGATTTTCATGACGGTTATGATCAATACTGTTTTGTTGATAGAACAGCAGAACTGTTCGAAAGGTGTTTTTTACTTGTTCCAGCGAAACAATTGCCAGGTAGATAATAAGAGTGGGCCGATATCCCGTTCCGGCGGAACGTTTGGTGCAAAGACACCGCGACAGCACCAGGCGTACCTGCGGCACCTGAATTGATTACAAATTAATCCTGCCCACACTCAAATGCTCCGCTTAAACATCTTCCAAACAGTTGTAGTAAAAATAGCAGCAACGTCCAAAAGAGCTAAGAACCAGAAACCAACTTTAAATTTCTTTATGTATGCCAGTTAAAAAACAGACAGCAGTAAAAAAACAAAAGCTTATTACTGTCAATCCCTCCGGTAAAAAAGAAGCATCTTTTTTTGAATTGGTATATGAAGTAGCCAGGCAGATACCCAAAGGCAAAGTAACTTCCTATGGAGCGATTGCTAATTGTTTAGGTACAAAACTTTCAGCCCGCATGGTGGGCTGGGCAATGAATGGGGCAGGACATGCAAAACCAAAAGTACCTGCTCACCGTGTAGTAAACAGAAATGGCATGCTGAGTGGTAAACATCATTTTGGCGGAGACAATATGCAGAAACTACTGGAAAAAGAGGGCATTAAAATAAAGGATGATATGGTAGTTGATTTCAAAAAAATATTTTGGGATCCGGCAGAACAACTCTTGTAAAGCAATGTCTCCGTGTATTACTGTGATCTCTCTCCATGGTTCAAAAAAACATCTTGATAGCCGCCCGTTGCGAAGCAACCTCCGTGTATTCCCTCCATGTAAATTATATTAATCTACATGTATACATATCATCCGTACATCCCTGTACTGCCTGGGCTCCGTGGTTCAAAAAGCATTGTTGGATGTCATCTATTGTAACGTAGCAAATTCTGATTCGCTTATTTGCAGTTGCAGCATAAGTTTTAATTTTGAAGGAGCCTGTAAAGCAAAAAATATAATCAACGCAAACGCCAGCGCAATAAATGCATAGTTGCGGGTAATCATAAAACAAATTATCGCAAACAACGCGGCGCCTTCAATCATCGCCCATTTTATTATAGCTGCTGTCCTGTAGTCATTTAATTTTTCTACCGCAGATGCGGTTGCAGGAATTGCCTCTAATT
>JBDUAY010000505.1:0-4026 GCA_040004415.1 Bacteroidota bacterium
GGAGGCCAGGCAGGGGCATTCCCGGTTTTAAGATTTTCAAAATGCAAAGCCGAACACCTACGCTGGAGGAACATCAGTTTGAGCTCATAGCATAATTTATCTTATACTTTCGAATGTTCATTAAATATTTTGAGTGATGATTGGTAGATAATAGAACAATTTATTTTTTGCTATAGTAATTTAAAGTAATCATGTAATGGCTATATTTAGTTACCAAGTCTCTGCTGGTTGTTGGTGATTGCTATGCCACAAAATCATCCGCACAGCCTGCCCCGACTTTTCGGGGAACACCAGACAACGGCGGAAAAATCAAAGTGTGCTATTTCTTAGGGAATGCGCTGAAAGAGATCCTAGTATAATATCTAAATTATACCAGAACATCAACATTACACAGTATAACTTTTCAAAAAACCATATATTTGAAAAGCAGTACTAAACGTTTTTCGTTTCGTTGCAAACTGCGTTGCCAAGGCATCCTTGATAATACCGGAAAAAATACTTTCGTTTCGTTAATGTAAATGCCTGATAATAGAAATGAAATCTCTCAGAAATTCTTTTATCATTCTGATTTTGTTGGTGCTGAGTCAGTCAACGTCTGCCCAGTACGAGTCTATTTTCAAGACTCCTTTTCCTAAGCAAATTACTTTGCTGGACTCTGTTTGCATCAGGTTGGCGAAGGTAGATTCGCAAACATTAGATAGGGAAATCGCAAAACTCCGAACTTCTGCTGCAAACACAGATGCCTATACACGGCTCAACCTCGAGAGAGCTATTCTTTCTGTGAAGACTGATAAAGGATATGAATTGGAAACCGCAGTATTGAACGGTGAGAAAATAATCAATGAGGCAATGAAAGTGAATGCCCCGGAAATAGCGGCTGTGCAATACATGACTTTAGGATTTTACTATGAGCTAAAGAAGCAAAGCTTTGGGAAGGCTTTTGAAAATTATCTAAAAGCTTATAACCTGCTTGAAAAGATACCGGAAGAAAAACTTCCCCCAAGACAGTACGCACTCTATGTTATATCCGAGGCCTATTATCGTTACAACGATTTCGAGAATGCATTGAAGCTGAGTCTCAGGGCTGATAAGACCTTTAAGATAAAAACATTCGTGTATGTATTCAATGCCAACCTGATTGGAATGTGTTACCTAAAAACTGCGCAATATGATTCTGCCCGGATCTATTTCCAGCGTGTATTTGATAATGCACACATCATGGAAAGTGAGGTGGCATGGAAAGGCATTGCGTTAGGAAACATTGGGCTGACTTATTTTCTTGAAAATAATTTTAATAAGGCAACGGAGTATTTGTCGCAGGCTATTCCTCTGACTATGGAGGGAAAGGTTTACGATAATACGGTCAGCTTTGCATCTCCTTTGTCAGAGATTTATCGAAAACAAAACATGCCGGGTGAGGCAAAAAGATTTCTCGATATCTCGCTAAATGCGGCTCATATAGCGGATGATTATGAAAATTATTTTACCGCATATAAGGCTGCCGCTTCTTATTACCGGTCTATAAAAGATCCGGCACTTTATATCGTTTATAGCGACTCTGCCAACTTCTTTAACGATAAGCTTTCTGTTCAAAAAGATCTGAATACAAAATATAAGATTGAAATGGCGGTGCAAAATGAACAGGTCAGGGCAAGGGAAAAATCATTTGCTAATGAAAAGCAGCGACAGATATTCCTGAGAAATGCCATCATTGCTTTTACTGCTTTGCTGATGATCATTTCATTGTTACTTTATAACAGGAGCTTGTTGAAAAACAGGAACCGCCAGCAACAGTTAATTGCTCAAAAACTGTTAGCCGAAAATGAATTGCAAGCTGCCACACAACAGCTTAATGCATTCACCCAATCTATAAGGGAAAAAAATGAGTTTATTGAAAAGGCCTCACGGGAAATTGAAAGGGTAAATGCTGAACTGAATGTTGCAAAAAATGAACGCACTGGTTTAGCTTCTTTGCCGGAAGCACACAATCATACATTACAACTCTTGCAAAATTCTGTATTGCTTACGGATGAAGACTGGAGAAATTTCACCCACCTTTTTGAACAAGTCCACAGCGGTTTTTTCCAGCGACTGAAAGAAAAGCTGCCCGGGCTTTCTCCTGCCGAAACAAGATTCGCAGCGCTCGTCAAACTCCAGCTATCCAATAAAGAAATGGCGAGCATGCTTGGTGTAGGCACCGAAGCCATTCGTCAAATCAGGAGTCGCCTGAAAAAGAAACTCAATCCGGAAGCTAAAGAACGAATTGAAGAACTGGTGGAGAAAATTTAAGCAGCATATAAGTGCCCTTCTAATTACAATCTTGTAATTTCTTCCTTTGGATCTGACCCAATTATATCCACAATGAAAGCAGAATAAAAAAATAGAATATTTATTGCTTTACTATTTATTAAGCATCACAAGGGCAAATGCTTTTGGTAGTGAACGAACAAATAGTCAGGATTTTTATTTTGCAAAATCAGCCTGTCACGTTTTGTCACGTTCTGTAACGCTTTAGTCACGCCGAAAATTTGTATTTGTGGCCATTCTGCCTGTATGTTTACACCATTCAAATATCTTCTGACATGGCATTGCGGTTTTCTTCAAAGAAAAATAGACCATGGATTAATTACCTGGTGATAGTGCTTGCATTTGCTGTGCTTGTGTGTGCTATTTACCTGTTTTTTAAATGCAGGCTAAAGACAATTGACGAAGAAAGTAAACCAACTAACGGCCTGATAAATAAACAAATCCCAGCGAAAGGGGCGCTTTCAGTTGAGTAAGATTAAGCAATTAATGCCCGGAAAAAAATCAAGCACAAGGCTTCAAAGTAAAATGAAAAAAAATCAACATAAAGCTGAGAACACAGATACTCTTTTAACTTCAAAACGAAATCAAAAATGAATTCAACAAAACCTACTTACACAAAGTTGTACGTAAAATTGTTTACTCTGTTATGTATGCTGAATTTCTGCATGCACAGGGCAAATGCGCAAGAGGCTGGTGCCCACGTCACTACGGCCTACCCGGTAGTAACCACTTACTCGGTGTGCGACCTGCCTAATTCAGGCGATACTTTGTATTATTATTCTCAATTTGATGTTGAATTGGACGGATTGACAGAACACATGAAGGTGTATGATTACGTGCTGCCCCGCAACCTGACCGGCAAATTAAAATTGCAGGTAAAGGGTGCCAAGGGCGGTGATTCGCGTATTAACTGTGGTGTGGAATTATATGGCGATGGAGGAAAGGGCGCATTGGTTACAGGATGGGCAACTGTAGGAGAAGGTGGAATACCACGCGGCTCCACCATTCGCTATGTGCTTGGCGAAGCAGGCCAGGATTCGTATGATGAAGCAACCGGGGCTGAATACCACAGAGGAGGCAGCGGCGGCGGCGCATCGGCCATTTTGTATAAAGCGCCGGACTCAACCAACTGGACGGTGCTAATGATTGCCGGAGCCGGCGGCGGCGGCTATGTTACCTGTTTTTCGTGGGATGAATTTGGAGTTGCGGCTCTTTACCGGCTTGACCGCACAGGCGGGCCTGGCGGCCTTTCACAATCGGCCCTGGGCAATGGGGGAGCAGCATTCTACACCTGGTATGACCGACAAGGTACTTATTACGTTAGCTGTGGCGGGTATCAATTTACGGCACATGAATTTTGGCCTGATGGCCCAGCATCAGCAGATGGAACAGTAACTACTAATGATGCACAGAACTTTTGTTCAAAGATAAGTGGTGGTGGCGGCTACAATTCGGCCGGGCATGCACCCTGCGGTAACCTTTCAGGCGGAATGCAGGGTTCGTTATGGACGCAGGCAAGCTTACCGCAGGTTTATGGTGCTAATTTTGGAGGAGGGGGCTGCACTCTCTACAGCAATATGCGTAGGGGCGGCAGGGGTTTTTGCGGAGGAGGTGCCGCGTATTCCCACAGTACCTGGTATTATGGTTCACGCCATGATTGGTGGGCCGGCTGTGGAGGAGGCGGTGGTGCTACGGGTGGCGCTGGCGCCATAGGCAGCC
>JBDUAY010000506.1:0-4022 GCA_040004415.1 Bacteroidota bacterium
CGTAAAAACTTTCATCTACATTATGACCCCATTTTCTTTCTCCATCAAAAGGTTCTGTGCCTGCAATAATACGCAGGAGTGTAGATTTTCCTTTTCCGTTGGCCCCAATTAAGGCAATTTTGTCACCCCGGTTTATTTCTGCGGATGCATTTTCAACAATTGTAATGGCCGGAAATATCTTGGTAACATTTTTCAATTCTACCAACACGCGACCTGGTGTTTTATCTACCCTGAAATTGATTTTTATATTCGGTCTTTCAATTTCAACATCTTCAATACGATCTAACCTGTCGAGCCGTTTCACAATACTTTGCGCTGCTGCTGCTTTACTTGCTTTCGCCTTGAAACGCTCAATAAAACGTTCCTGCTGGCGAATGTAATCCTGCTGGTTTTCAAAAGCACGCTGCTGCAATTCTACGCGTTGCACTTTTTCCGTTTCATAAAAATCATAATTGCCATTGTACACATGCAATTCTTTTTGATAGAGTTCTATAATTTTTGTAACCATACGGTTCAAAAAATATTTATCGTGACTAACTATTACAACAGAACCCTGGTAATGCAACAGGTATTTCTCCAGCCACTCAATAGAAGGAAGATCGAGGTGATTGGTAGGCTCATCCAGCAATAATAAATCTGGTTGTTGGAGGATCATTTTTGCCAGCAGTACACGCATGCGCCAACCGCCGCTGTATTCCCGGTAGGGCCTGTCCAGGTCTTTATTGGCAAAACCGAGCCCCTGTAAAACTTCTTCTGTTTTATGGTGAATATTGTAGCCATCCAGCACATCCATTTCATGAAGCCGGTCGCTGTAATCATGTAATATTTTTTCATCTTCGTGGTTAGCTTCCAGCAGGTGACCAAGCCGTTCAATTTCTTTTTCCAGTTCCAGTACCCGTTCAAAAGCGCCCATGGCCACTTTAAGAATAGAATCGTTGGTGTCAAAACTTAAAAGATCCTGGTGCAGGTAGCCAATGGTGGTGTCACGGCCTTTTTCTACTGTGCCCGCACTGGCGCTAAAACCTCCTACCAATAGTTTTAATAAAGTTGATTTTCCTGTGCCGTTGTAGCCAATCAGGCCAATACGTTCACCGGGTTGTATATGCCAGGTAGCGTCCTGCACAATTACTCTAGCGCCAAATTCAAAAGTTACATTTGTTAATCCTGCCAGCATAAATATTACTAAGTCAAAAAATGAAAGAAGATGCTTTTGATTGTCCGTCAGCACATTACCATAATATTGTCCGTGTGTCAGACAGATATTTGCCGCAAAAATATGAAAAACGAAGGGTATAATGTTTATCTCTTAATTTTGCCCAAATTCATACCAAAAATGAAGAAAACTGTTATTGGAATTGTTGTATTGGCCCTTGCTGCATTTGCGGTGGATAAATTCTTCTTTGCTAAGAAATATCCCGTTGCCGAAGAGCCTAAACAACAGGCCCTGGCAGTGAGTAAAAATTCTGAATCTTTTAATGAATCTTTCGAAAAATTGCTGAATGGTTATTTTTATTTAAAAGAAGCCATCGCTGATTACGATACTATAAAAGCCGATGCTGCTGCGAAGGACATGATTGTTTTTGCAGACAGCCTCAAAACAAGTGAAATTAAAGGAGATAGCACGGGCGATATTCGTAAAACGGCAGAAAATTTTGCCGGTACAATAAGCGGTTCGGCAAAAGGATTAAGGGGAGAGCAGGATCTTACTAAAAAGAAACGTGAGTTTCAGATGATATCTGAAGCGTTGTATAATTTGGTAAGAACGGTACGGTATGATCGTCAGAAATTATATCACCAGCATTGCCCGATGGCTTTTAATGACGATGAAGAAGCTTGGTGGATAAGCAACAGCAATAAAATAGATAATCCATACCTCGGCAGAAAGCATCCTAAATACAAAGCTTCGATGGAAACCTGCGGAGATATTACAGACTCACTTGATTTCTCAAAATCTAAATAAAAATATTCGCTGAAACTTTTATGACCCTGGCTTTTGCCGGGGTTTTTTATGCGTTGGAAACAGCACCGGCAATCAACTGCTTTTTCGCGTTCCTGTTTTTTGCGTACAGGTTACGCAGGTATTTTAAAGATGGTTTTTCAACAAACTTCACCATCATCCACGATAGAAAAATACATATAACAAGCGGTATGAGAATATAAACAAACTGGTTATCGGTGTACTGTCTTAAGAATGTGATAGCAGCAAATCCAATGTTTACATGAACCAGGTACAGTGAATAGGAAATGGTTCCGAAGAAGACGAGTATTTTAATTTTTAAAAAAGAAAGCTTGTCAAATGCAAACAGGTAAAAGACGCCATAGATTAATAAAATTACCAACTCAATAATCCAGGTTTCGCCCATTATCTTATCCGTACGGGCAATATAAGCCGCAATGAAAAAGCTGGTGACAATAAGAATATGTGCAAATAAATTTTTGCTGCGCGAAATATTTTTCCGGAGTAAATAAAAATTGATACCTGCAATAAACAGCGGCGCATGAAAAAGGATAAACATTTCGTTTAGATACTTTTCGAAGGGAAGATTAAATAGTGCGGCAGCCAATGAAAGCAATAACCAGCAACTGCATATAATTTGTACCTGGTTCAGTTTTTTAAACACAAATACCATCGTCATTAAAAAATAAAATACCAGTTCAACGGCCAGCGTCCAGTATGGTCCGTCTACATCTGTAATCCGGAAGAAATGCTGCAGCATAGTCAGGTTAACCAGAACTTGTTTGATTGTTAAAGGTTTGTTGTGTGTTAAGGCAGGGAAAAAAGCACACATAAGAATAGTAAGAATAATGGCCACCCAATATGCAGGGTACAACCTGGAAATTCTTGAAACAATAAAATCAAGAACTGTTTTAGATCTTTCCAGCGTCATAAATATCACAAACCCGCTGATAATAAAAAAAAGATGTACGCCCAGGTAACCGTATAGAAAATAAGATTTATTATCAGAAAGACCATTGTAAGCAAAGTCGAAACCAAAGGTGAAATGATACCATACCACTGTTAACGCTGCAATCCCCCTGAGTACATCCAGTTCCTCCAGTCTTTTTTTCTCAGGTAAAATTTTAGATCCATTTGATATCTCCATTAGTAAATTGTATTGCAGAATAAGGCAGGTTTAAAAAGTTATTCCGGGTGTACGAATAGCTGGCCGCTAATATATACATAATTATCTGAGTTTCTAAATGGCCAGGCTGAGGCGTCCCGAAGGAGCTGTTTTGCAAGGTTTTACAACATTCGGATTTTAACCTTACATAAATCAAAAAGCTTTGCCATCCGGGGAATAAACAAGGCGGATCCGATAAAGAACATGCGCGATATTTCACTTGATAAAATGGCCTGCACCGAGAGAATAATTATAAACGACACATTGAAAAGGGTCAGGTGCCTTATCATATAACCACGGATACTCTTATAACAGAACGCAGCAATATAAATAAATGTAAACAAGCCATACATGGTAAACATTTCACCCCATCCTTTTACCGGTATAAACTTTTTAAGGGAGATAACAATGTTATCGAAATGTTCCATGTCTGCGTGTACACTTGCCTGCATATTGGCAATATCCTATGCATCCAACCAGTGCCGGAAAAAAATATGAATGCTATACGATATATTAATGCGGCAATAGCTTGCCAGCGCATGCTGTCTCCTGCAAACCAAATGATCACCGCTACAAAAAAAATAAAAGATTCTTTGCTGAACAGCCCAATTAAAATTGCTGCTATCAGCAACAAACTTTGTTGTTTTAATAATGCACAAATAAGCATTGCTGTTACCAATATACGGCGACTGTCAGTGTTGGGATAGCCTGTATCAAAACCTGCCAGCAGCCACCAACAGTGAAAGCTATCAAACCAATTAAAATAGCCAGCTGGCTTAGATTGTAATGAATACAAATGAGGTAGATGAATAACCCTGCCGTAGCCATCACCAGGGCGTTAACAATAAAAAAACCAGTAATCAATGGCCAGTCGGCGCCTTCTCTTTTATCCTGGAAAAG
>JBDUAY010000122.1:0-13630 GCA_040004415.1 Bacteroidota bacterium
CCGGATTGTAATTGATAATGGCAGCACAACCATTGATGCAAAAGAGATAGATAAGCTGGCGGATGCGTTTGGAAAATAGTTCCGAACGATTATTGCCTTGTGACTAACAATCAGGGCAGCAGGCTTTCTACAATTTATTTAGTACTATGCAATAACGGAAGAAAAATTCTGTTGTGTGCATTACAGATCCCACCTGTTCAAATGTTGAACGGAGCGTCGCAAACACCGCTTAATCATTGAACAAATGATCGCGTCAAAAAAATAACAAGCATTTCCAACAAGCAATATTTTCCTCGTTTTTACTGGCATTGTATTTTCAATAGATATTTTAAAATGAAAATATGGGTGCCGCTGTTTTGCCATTAAAACACAAAGATTTTTTAAAAGTTGATAAGGATTATGAAGAGGCTGCTGTAGCCGCACATCTTTTATATGTTAAAGACAGTCAGCCTGGTATTAAGCGAATCAAAAAAGGAAAAGGCTTTGCTTACTATCTTCAAAGCAAGCCTGTAAAAGCAGAAAAGGAAATTAACAGGATACGAAAATTGGTTATTCCGCCCGCGTGGATGGATGTATGGATATGCCCGGTTGAAAACGGCCATATTCAAGCCACGGGTGTAGATATGCGCAAGCGCAAACAATACCGCTATCATGAACTCTGGAACCAATTACGAAATGAGACAAAGTTTCACCGCTTATACGAATTTGGTAAAGTAATTCCACAACTGCGACTGAAACTGGAAAATGATTTGGCTATAAAAGAATTAAGTCAGCAGAAAGTATTGGCCACCGTAATCAGTTTAATGGAAAGAACGTACATCCGCATTGGAAGTAACGAATATGAAAAAGCAAACGGATCTTACGGATTAACAACGCTAAAAGATAAGCACGTTGCCGTGGATGGTGATAAAATGGTTTTTACTTTTATAGGTAAAAAAGGGGTTAAGCACGAGATATCGTTGAAGAATAAACGACTGGCAAGAATGGTAAAGCAATGCCGCGATATCCCCGGTAAAGAATTGTTTCAATATTATGATGCAGATGGTAACCACAAGTCAATAGATTCTGGCATGGTTAATCAATATATTCATGAAGCTGCCGGCAGCGATTACAGCGCAAAAGATTTTAGAACATGGGCTGGGTCTGTACATGCATTGCAGGCCTTCCGGTCTTTAGGCGAAGCACTTACCGCAACAGAAAATAAAAAAAATATTGTCATTGCGCTGGATGAAGTAAGTAAGAAATTAGGCAATACCCGCACGGTATGTAAAAAATATTATGTGCACCCGAAACTGATACAATTATATGAAGAAAATAACCTATCTGATTACCTCAAAGAGCTCGATAAACTGGAAGAACCCGATAACAAAACAGGCCTTACCGGAGAAGAGCGTATACTGATGAAAATCCTAAAACAAAATATATAAATACCGTTTTTTTACCCATTCAGTAATATCTTTAAATTACAGCACAATACCAGCAATTATGGACTGGCTTTTGCAATTCTATATTACTACTGAGTTTACCTTAAGAAGTTTATCAATTTTATGCAGACAACGGAGCCTGTTAACCATACCCACCGATCATTTCTACGGCGAGCAGGCAGGGTATTCCTTAGAATATTGCTGGTTATTTTCATTCTGCTTTTACTGGTTATTGTGCTGGTTCAAACACCCTATATTCAAAACATAGCCCGTGAAAAAGCCCAGGCTTACCTGAGCAAAAAATTAAAGACGAAGGTTGCCATTGGCAAACTATATATCGGTTTCCCACAAACGGTAGAATTAGGTGATATCTACATTGAAGATCTTCAAAAAGACACATTGCTGAGTGGTCGTTCTTTAAAAGTAAATATAAATATGTGGAAATTAATCCACAGCAATATTGCCATCAATAAAATAGAGCTGGAAGGGATTACGGCAAAAATAAAAAGGCAATTACCTGATACTACTTTTAACTTTCAATTTATAGCAGATGCATTTGCTGGTTCTCCAGAAAAACAACCGAAAAAAAATGATACTTCAGCATTAAAAATGTCGCTTGACGATTTGTTGCTTAATAAAGTCCGCCTTGTTTATAATGATGTAGTGACCGGTAATGATGTGGAAACGTGGATTGAACACAGCGATACTAAATTTGATAAAATAGATCCCGCGCATGAGCAATTCAGCATCGCATTAATTGAAATGAATGGCATTCGCGCAAAAGTTTATCAGAATAAACCTTTAAAAACACCCGATGAAAATGCAGCGTTAAAAAAACCAGGTACGTCTACCGCATTTCAACTCGCGCTTAAAAAAATCAACCTTAGTGATATAACACTTGATTATCGCAACGAAGTCTCCGCGATCTACAGCAATGTACAGTTAGGAGAATTAAAAGGCGATGTACAAACATTCGATTTAAATAAGCAATTAATTGTATTAAATGAAATACAATTAAACAAAACAACAGCATCCGTAAAAATTGGAAAAAGGGTTACCGCCGAAGTGCTGAATAAAAAAGTCGCTGTTGTGATCGATTCGGCTGATGCCGGCTGGCGCGTACGGGTTGCCAAAACGTCGTTATCAAATAACAATATGCAATATGATGATGATACAAAACCACGACTTGTCAGCGGAATGGATTTTTCTCATCTGAAAGCTTCGCAATTTACCATTGAGGTCAATAATCTTTTGTACAGTAAAGATTCTATCGCTGGCAAAATAACAAAAGGCAGCATGCAGGAACAAAGTGGCTTTGTCCTGAATAAATTTTCGACTGATTTTTTATATTCATCAAAACAAGCCTACCTGAAAGATCTCAGCATTCAAACCCCAGGCAGTTTCATACAACGTTCTTTGATGGTAAGCTATCCATCTATTGAAGCCATACAAAAAGATCCTTCCAAATTAATGATTGATGCAGAACTGAGTAATACCAAAATTCAATTAAAAGATATACTCACATTCATGCCTTCGCTGCGCAAGCAACCGCTTTTTAAAAATGCGAATACTGTTTTGAATCTAAACACTCGCATAAAAGGCAACATGGCAAATCTCTCTATTCCTGTTTTACAATTCAGCGGCATTGGATCAACAACGGTGGATGTATCGGGAACCATAAAAAATGCGACAGATACAAAAAATATACATGCCGATTTCGCCATAAAAAAGATTCATACTACCAGCAAGGATATTAAAAGTTTAATTCCGCCCAATACATTGCCTGCAAATATTACCATTCCGGAAGATATTACCATGACGGGTAAATTTGATGGCGGCATCGATGATTTTTTGGCTGATCTAAAATTACAATCAACCCTGGGCGATATAACCGTTAAAGGAAAAGCATCTCATTTCAAGGATAAAAGGAATGCTTTGTACGATCTTGCCATCACGCTAAACAAATTCGACCTGCATAAATTAATGCAGGATACAACACTGGGCCCGGTAACTGCCAGCTTTACTGCAAAAGGGAGAGGATATGATCCTCAATCTGCCAACGCGCACCTGAAAGGCATTGTGCATTCAGCTGTCTACAAACATTACCCTTATCAAAATTTTACGATTGACGCAACTATCGCCAACCAACAATTAAAAGCGGTTGCCGCTATCCGTGACCCCAATGTTTCATTTTCAATGGATGCTTCCGGAAACTTCGCTACAAAATTTCCTGCACTCAAGCTGAACATGCAGATTGATACTATTTTTACCTTGCCCCTTCACCTTACCACGGATACACTTTTTTACCGGGGAAATCTTACCGCTGATTTTCCATCTACTAATCCAGACAGCCTGATGGGTGGTTTGCTCGTTACCAAATCTGTACTCATTAATAACAAGACGCGTATTCCGATGGATACAATTCAGATTGTTTCCGGCAAAACTGACAGCGGGCAATTTGTGCATCTGAACAGTGATATAATCAACCTGCAGCTGAATGGGAAATATAAACTAACGGAGATGGGCAGTGTTTTTCAGCAATCGCTCGAACCCTATTTTTCTACGGTAGCGGACAGTGCTAAAGTGCAAACGGCCCCATATGATTTTACCATTCGTGGAATTATTCTTGACCGGCCTTTGTTAAAAGCATTGGTGCCGCAACTCGATAGCATGAAAGATGTAACATTACAAAGTCATTTTACCAGCACCGGTGGATGGCAGGCAACGGTGCTGGCGCCATTAATAATAAATGGCACCAATACTATTAATAACCTGCAGCTGCTGGCAAATACAAGTCAGCGTAAATTACAACTCAATGCTTCTATAGCCAACCTTAAAAGCGGCACTTCTTTAAACGTATATGCAACCAGTCTTTCTGCAACTATTGCTGATAATAAGATAAATTTTTCATTACTCAATAAAGACAAGGCAGCAAAGAATAAATATCGTATTGCCGGCCTTGTGCAACAACCTAAAAAAGGTGAATACGAGCTATCGCTAAAACCAGATAGTCTCATGCTGAATTATGATAAATGGACAATCAATACCGGCAATAAGATTGTGTACGATGGAAATGGTGTTAACATCAGCAAATTTGAATTGGGAAAAGGTAATCAGCTATTAACTATCAACAGTACAACCCCCGCACCCGATGCACCTATTGATATCAATTTTAAAGATTTCAAGCTGGGCACCTTATCTGCTTTTGTTAAACCGGATACGTTATTTATAGATGGTACATTGCAAGGCAAAGCAGTATTGAGCGATGTGCTGAAACAGCCAACCTTCACGACTGACCTTACTGTAAATAACCTTGCCATATATGCAGACACTATTGGTGATCTTAATGTAAAAGTTAATAATACACAAGGCAATACTTTTGCGGCAGATGTAAAATTAACCGGCCATGGAAATGATGTTCAGCTAACTGGCAATTATAATGTAAAGCCTGATAACAACAGTGATTTTCAGTTAACGGCAGACCTCCGGCAGCTCGACTTACATTCATTGGAGGGCGCCAGCAATAAAGCAATCACAGGTGCATCTGGAACACTGAACGGCAAACTGGATATTACAGGTACATTGACCCAGCCGCAGGTAAACGGCGATATTAATTTTAATAAAACGCGTTTTAAGCCCGGGATGCTGGGAAGTTTTTTTACTATCGACCAGGAAAAGATCGCATTTAATAAAGACGGTATTCATTTCGACACGTTTACTATTGTAGATTCTGCCAATAATAAAGCAGTGCTGGACGGTATGGCGTACACATCAGATTTCCAGCATTACAAATTCGACCTGACCATGAAGGCCCGCGATTTTCATGCGTTGAATACTACGAAAAAGAAAAATGCATTATACTATGGCCAGTTGTATTTTACGACCAACCTGGGTATTAAAGGCACAGAAAAGGCACCGGTGATTGATGGCAGTCTTACGGTAAATGACAAAACAAAACTTACACTTGTATTGCCACAAAAAGAACCCGGCATAGAAGAGCGCGAGGGCATTGTAAAGTTTGTTAATATGAATGCGCCGCCGACTGATTTTGTTTTTGAAAAAGCAATTGACACACTTAATCAATCGGCTGCTGTTGGTATGGATTTATCTGTAAATGTTGAAATAAAAAAAGAAGCAGAGTTAAATATAGTTGTTGATGAAGGTAACGGTGATTTTTTAGATGTGCGCGGAGAAGCAACACTCAGCGCAGGCATTGACCCCGGTGGTAAAATAACATTGACCGGTACCTATGAAATTGACAAAGGTTCGTATGACTTAACGTTCAACTTACTGAAAAGAAAATTTAATATTCAGAAAGGCAGTAAGATTACTTTTAAGGGCGCCCCTACGGATGCAGATGTTGATATTACTGCCGTATATATTGCCAACACGGCGCCACTGGATTTAGTAAAAGACCAGCTGGAGGGATCTGTAACAACCATACGTAATACCTACCTGCAGAAGCTGCCATTTGAAGTGGATCTTAAAATGCAGGGCGAATTATTAAAGCCTGTTATCACCTTTGACATTTTATTACCAGATGATAAAAATTACAATGTTTCGAAAGACATTGTTGAATTGGTGAATGAAAAATTAGTTGAAATAAGAAAGGAACCTTCCGAATTGAACAAACAAGTATTTGCACTTTTATTGCTGGGCCGTTTTGTAACAGAGAACCCTTTTGAAAGCAGCGGCCCCGGCATGTCTGCAGAATCTATTGCACGGGAAAGCGTAAGCAAATTGCTTACCGAACAGTTAAACCAACTTGCTGCCAGCCTGGTAAAAGGCGTTAACCTGAATTTTGATGTTGCCTCACAGGACGACTATTCAACCGGCACAAGAGAGCAACACACCGATCTGAATGTAGCATTGTCTAAAAAACTTTTAAATGATCGTTTAACCGTAACCGTTGGTAGTAATTTCGAGCTGGAAGGTGCACAGAATTCCAGCCAGCAATCTACTAATATTGCAGGTAATGTTGCGCTGGATTATCAGCTCAGCAAAGATGGCCGTTACCTGTTGCGGGCCTATCGCAAAAATGATTACCAGGGCGTACTGGAAGGTTATGTTATAGAAACAGGTATAGGCTTTATTATCACAGTTGACTATAACCAATTTAAAGAAATATTTCGTAGCCAGAAAAAGAAAGACAGGCTGAAGGCAGAACGAAAAGCGAAACAGCAAAAAAATGCAGCTGCAAATGATGCTACTAAAACGACGGCAAAATGAGAAGCGATAGATTGATGGCCTTATATAGTGCAGTATTGCTGATACTTTGCTCCTGCAGTAATACTAAATACTTGCCGGCAGGCGAAGCATTGTATACCGGCGCAAAAATTACTGTAAAAACGACCGGCAAAACGGATAAAAAAGAAAAAACAATTAAGTCGGAGCTTGCAGATCTTACGAGGCCAAAACCCAATAAGAGCGTATTGGGATTGCGTTTTAAATTATGGATCTATAATATTGCGGGTCATCCAAAAAAAGAAACATCTTTGAGGGGTAAGCTTAAATATAAGGTAGGTGAACCGCCTGTATTACTCAGCGATGTAAATTTGGATCGCAATGTGAAAATACTGGAAGCCAATGCTCAGAACCAGGGGTTTTTCCAGGCACACGTTACTGCTGATACCATTGTAAAAAGAAAAAGAGCGACCGCCCGCTACGATGTAGAAACCAGTTATCAATATCATATTAAAACAGTCAGTTTTGATAAAGACAGCAGCCTGCTACCCAGAACGATTGCACTGACGGCGGACGCATCGTTTTTAAAACCCGGCAACACGTATAGTCTTGATGTTATCCAGGACGAACGAAACCGCATTGATGCCTTCGTAAAGGAACGTGGTTTCTATTATTTCAATCCGGATTTTTTATATGTTACGACAGATTCCAGCATTGGTAACCACGAAGTAAATTTATATGTAAATACCAAACCCATCATTCCTGCGCAGGCAAAAAAAGCATATGAGATAAATAATATTTTTATTTTTTCTAACTACCGGTTAGGCGCAGGCTCTTCAGATACCACGCACAGTGCTACTATATTGTACAAAGGTTATCATATTGAAGACAGGAAAAATTTGTACCGGCCAAGGATGTTTGAACAGATGATGTTGTTTAAACCGGGTGATACCTATAAATTGTCAAGTCATAACCTTACACTGAACCGTTTAATTACACTCAATCTTTTCAAATTTGTAAAAAACAGGTTTGAGATTGCACCGAACCTTGATACGCCGAGGTTGAATACCTATTACTATCTTACTCCATTGCCCAAAAAATCATTAAAGCTCGAACTCAACGGAAGTACAAAATCAAATAACTTAACAGGTTCAACCGTAAGTGTTAGCTGGCGCAACCGCAATACGTTTAGGGGGGGTGAACTGCTTTCTATTACGGCACTTGGTGGTTTTGAAGTTCAATATGGTGGCCAGTTAAAAGGTTTTAATACCTATCGCGGCGGATTGGAAACAAATCTTGCTATACCCAGGTTTGTTGTACCTTTTTTCCATTTCAATACAACAGGAGGATACGTCCCCAAAACAAATGTTTTGCTGGCGTATGATCTGCTGAACAAAGAAAAATTATATTCCCTTAACTCTTTTCGCGCGGCATACGGGTATACCTGGAAAAGAATACCGAGTAAAGAGCATCAGTTTAACCCTATCAGTATTAATTATGTACAACCCGTAAATGTAACGGAGATCTATAAGGCTGCGATCGATACAAATCCTACCCTGCAAAAAGCCATCGACAAACAATTTATTTTAGGATCAACTTACAGCTTTACTTATAACCCCCAAAATGGAACCAATCAACCCAAAGGCGTTTACTTCAATGGCAACCTTGATTTGTCGGGAAATATTGCTGGCCTTGTGAGCGGGGCTGATCTCAAGAATGGTAAATCAGTCAGCATTTTTAATGCAGAATTTTCTCAGTATGTAAGAGCAGATGTTGATGTACGCTATTACGGAAAGACGGGGAGAAACAGTGTATGGGCAAACCGGTTGCTGGTCGGCGTTGGATATCCCTATGGAAACTCAGGCTCGTTACCGTATATAAAACAATTTTTTTCGGGCGGCAGTAATAGTATCCGTGCATTCCGGAGCCGCACGCTTGGACCTGGCACCTACCTGGCAACAAAAGACAGTATCACAAGATTTTTCCCTGATCAGTCGGGCGATATAAAACTCGAATTAAATACCGAGTACCGGGCTAAATTATTCAGTGTTATCAACGGGGCCATTTTTGTTGACGCGGGAAATATATGGCTATACAATAAAGATCCGTTGAGACCAGGTGCTGAGTTTACCAAAGATTTTTTAAACCAGCTTGCAGTAGGTGCCGGCGTGGGTCTGCGTGCAGATGTAACTTTCCTGGTATTGCGGCTCGATTTAGCATTTCCACTACGCAAACCTTATTTGCCGGGTGGGCAACGATGGGTGCTAAATCAAATTGATTTTGGGAACGGAACCTGGCGCAGTAATAATTTAATATTGAATATTGCTATCGGCTATCCATTCTAGCTTTAATAGATTTAATTATAGTAGCAATTACCTGGCGCGTTAACCATTATAAATCACATCCCCGCGGTCTGCTTAACGCCTGTGTATATAGACTTCCACATGAGGTTAAAAAAAGACCGGTTGGTATCGTGTTGATAATGTACATCGGCAACGCGAACGGGTTTATGCCCGGTTGGGTTGGAATTTTTAACGATTATATTAGCTATAAAACTTGCCAGCTTTTTTTTCTTAAATGTATCATCAGCACTGTCTTTCTTTAACAGTGTTATTTTTAAATCATCGTATAACAAAGTTAATTTTCCGTCAGCACCATAATTTTGCCCGGCAAAATTGAAATCAACTTTATTTACCTGTCCCTTGTCTATTTTTGCTAAGCCCATTGGTTCCATTAATACATTTAACTTGCTTGCTTCAAATCCTTCCATTGACCCCCTGTATGTGAATCGTCCTTTTTTATCGTTTAACAACATATCAAGATGGGCGTGCATCGGCGCCATGTCAAGAAAACGTGCGTTAAAATCCAGCAAGCAGTGATTGTTTTCTTTTATACGGCCAGTTTCATTGGTAACATTACTAATCACTGCATTGGCATGAACAAATTGCACTTTACCACTATAATCAGACTTCGGATTTTTTTCCTTGTATTCGATAAACGCGTCATTCAGAATTATTTTTTTCAATGATAAATTAAGCGGCAGATCCATTAACAATTGCTGGGGAAATGTACCAACCCTGACTATCTTATCACGCGGATAAGACAAATCACGGTATACCCGAATATTTAACCCTTTTATAAGAAGCTCACCGGCAATTAGGTCAGACTCCATCAGCCGGGTAAGGTTAATATTTTTTAAAGACACACCGGCCAGGCTAACATTAAAACGGTCATCCTGCAATTTTGAAAACGCAGCAAATTTTTCTTCATTTAGCTGTGGCTCTATCCGAATTGATTTAATGGCAAATAACCCATTTTCATTTGTAAAACTAAAACCGTCGAAATGATAAAAGTAAGTGCCTGTTTTATTTTTTACAACTCCCTTTTCACCGTTAACCTGCACCTGCTTTGCAAAAAAGAAACGTGAACTATCGTTTGCATGCAGGCTGTCAATCAATACATCATTAAGATGTATTGAAATATTTGAAGCTTCGATTGTCTTTTTACTGGTACGGATATCTATAAATGCCAATGATACATTTGTTACTTCCACTGTGTCTGCCTGTATTTCTTTTAAATTGCCCAACAACTGCTGATACATCTCTTGTTTTACAGCGGGGTCACTTGTGTCAGGATGAGCTTTTGCATAATAGAAAACGACCGTTGCATTGCTCACTTCTAATTTTCTGCCACTAACTTTTTTATTCAGCATAGCCTCAGGCGTTTTAACACCCGAAATCTTTAGTTCAGGAACAGTTAGTTCAAGCAGCAGACCTGGATTTTTTCTATCTGTCACCATTTGCCTGAACTTTATAGTATCAGGTATTATCTGAAGATTTGTAACATGTAAATAACCGCCAACTTCATCCAGCTCCATCTTATCATACCGGATGGTATACAGGCCATTCGATTTTTCAAACACAGCCGTTTTTACTTTACCCTTAATAAATTTGTATTTATATAAGTTCCAGCCAATAAATCCAGCCAGCACAATTAATAAAATTACTATTACAATAATCACAAAAACTTTACCTGCGCGGGAATTATTTTTCTTCGGTATCATTCATTCTATTTAATAAATATTATAAAGCGATGATTGTATTTTCAGACGGTGTTGGTATTTTTAATTTTCGTCCTCTTTTTTCTTTTTATCTGCTGTATTAGATTTTACATTCTTTTTTGCAGAAACTGTAAGAGAATCGGGTGGAAACGCAGCCTCCGGTTGTCCCGGATTTTTTTCGTTGTAACCTTTCTTTTCATTACTGCTATCTCCGGCGGATAATTTTTCGTTTTTCATGTTGTAGTAATTATACCAATTGGGTTAACAAAAACATGCCAAAGGAATGTTTATTAAAAAGAGGATTGATTGACAGGTTTTAAGCTGTTTTTCCTGTTAGTTTGCTAGCTCGTAAACAATGAAATTAATCTGAACGGTCTAGCAGGGTATATTGAGGAAGTTTTTCCCCAAAACCCTAATGCGGTTAAGAAAAATCTGTATATTACGTATTGTAGTATCAGATGCTAAGAATGCTTGCGCGAAACAACCTTCTATATCATATGCCATGAGAAATACCATTTCTTTCATTTTTGCTTTTTTTTTTATTTTAACGAATACGCTTGTATTGACTGCACAGGACAGTACTGCTTCCTGCAGGGTTGTAGCATTAAATTTACTTTCAAGTTATAAGGGAGCGTGTAAAAATGGCCTGGCGAATGGACAGGGAGACGCTGTTGGCATTCATCATTATACCGGGAACTTCAGAGATGGAATACCCAATGGATACGGAACCTATTATTATGATGACAGTACTTATTACATGGGCTATTTCCAGGATGGCGTAAAAGAAGGAAAAGGGGAAGCCCACTACTTACACAAAGGAAGATCAGACAGCGCCATAAAAGGATACTGGAGTGGTAATGAGTTTCGCGGAAAAAAATATATCACCTATGATTTTGATGGGGGATCCAAATTTGACCGGTACGATATAAATGCTACACCAGACTGGGGTCATACCATCAGCTTTGAAATATATACAACAACAGGTTCGCCTTTGGGCATACCAAATGACTTGCATGATGCCGGCTACGTTCTGAGGGTAGATGACATCACAGCCGCCAGTAATGCCATCATAAGATTGTTATCAAAGGTTGACACCTTCACCAGGTCTTATAGCACCTATGATTTAAATACATTTCCTATTATATTATACGTCCATCTTTCCAACGGTGAATCTTTTAAATTGCATTTATACAAAAATGCTAAATGGACAGTGCGACTTTACGTAAACAAATAATATTTCTTTGCTGTTTTACCGGGGAATTTTTGCAATGAACCGCGGAAATATCAAATCAAATGCTATCCCTGTGTTAAAAAAATACATAAAAAACAGCTGCCTTAACTAATCTTCCATTGAATCTTTCTTCAAGTTTTCATGTACGCGGTTAAAACCGTACATGTGATGCATCGTAACCGAACAGTATTTCCTACTCATAAAAAAATAGATATTGATACTCAGCTGTTTTTGATCTGGCACGTCTTTCGGACTTATGCCAGCACAACGGTTCAGTGTATTATCATGATAAGAAAAATATAGAATCTGTTACTTCGTAAAAAAATGATGTTTTACATTCCAGTATCCATGTTGAAAGCCTGCATATTTGTGCAGTAAAAAAATTAAATAAAAAATAAAAAACTTAACCATGAAACAATTAGTAAAACCGGCCGCCATTATAGTTGCGGCTATCGTTACGGCATTTGCGCAACCTTCATTTGCGGCCGGCAAACATTCATTGCCTTATCACAAAACATTTACCGTAAGTGCTTCGGACAAAGAAGCTTTCAGCCTCGAAGTAAATCAACCCACTAACGAAGTAATTCGTGTAACGATTAAAAATTCAGGCAAAAAAAGACTGTCTGTTACGTTAAATGGTCCCGATGGTTTCCCCATTGATAATTTTTTTGCTGGCAAAAAAATAAATCAAGTGGAAAAAGCCTATAATTTTTCCGGCGCAGAATCTGGCATATATACCATTGAAGTTAGTGACGGATCTCAAAAAATAAGAAAACAGATCAAACTGGAACGTGTTATTGTTACACCACTTAAACTGACGGTTCAATAAAGATCATTAACTTATCTATAAAGTAAATTTATTTTAGCAGTAGTATGTAATCACATCACTACCACGGGAAGTGTTTCTACATTTCCCTTTTTTATTAAACAGCTAACTGTTAATATTTACTGAACATCTGCCTTGGGGTTTTTTATAAGTGACCCAGTTCTCGTAGCCTTAAAATAATACATACCCGAAATACCGAAAAATGTTACATTGCTTGCATCGAATTTGCCACTATAAAAATACTGACCAAAGAAAATATTAATATGCAATTTATCATTGTACGCATATTCAATTCCTGAAGTTAGTTCTGTCATCAGGTTTTGCTGTGCATTGAAAATATAACCAATACCCGCTGTAAATGTATTGGTAAATTTGCCTTGTTGAAAAACATTGAGGTTTGGACGAATCTCAAAATATCCGGTGGTATCGGGCCCATGTATTTTTTCCATACTTGTTTTACCGATGTCCAGGCCTAAACTAAACACGTCCCACTGCCTGCCTATTTCTATGGCAATATTAGATTTGCCTGCAATCGTTCCGGCTGTATTCGTAAGACTCGGTGCAAGTGAAACGTATGTCTGCCCTTTACAATAAAACAAAGTAAAAAAGAGTACAACAGAAGAAATTATTTGCCGCATGATTGAATATATTTAGATGGAAATTATGAACATTATGCAGATTTTCTTCAAAGTTGCATGGCAGGATAAATAATTGCAGAAAAATGAAAAACCGGCTGAGTGATTAGCGCCTGAAATACTATTTACTATTATAACCACTGGATGCTCTTTCAATAAAAACAGATGGGATAATGATTCGCTCGTTGCCCAGGTTGAATTTTTTTTTCTCTAATGCTTTAAAAAGCAGGCTGGCAGCCGCTTTTCCCATATCAAAGGCAGGTTGTGTTA
>JBDUAY010000507.1:0-4011 GCA_040004415.1 Bacteroidota bacterium
GAATTTATTGGGGCGGAGATTTTGAAACCGCTTTGGATTTTTTGAGAAATGGAAAAGCAGATATCAACAAAATCCGTTTTTTTATTGGATACAGCGGCTGGGGAGAAGGCCAGCTAAAAGATGAATTAAAAGAAAAATCATGGCTGCTGGCGGAGGCCACCCGCAAAATTGTTTTCCCAAAAGAAATCAGTGAAACCTGGAAAGATTCTATCCGTTTATTGGGTGGCGATTACGAAATGCTTATCAATTTCCCCAGTGATCCACAACTAAATTGACCTCATCCCCGTCCTTTTACTTCCTATGCTGAAGAAGCGACGGGGATGAGGGATTAATTCAACGGAAAACTAATGCCTGCCCTTGCTGAAATATTATTCAGGTTGCCAATACCATTATAATTGAATGGTTCAAAATTGTACCCTGCGCTTAAACTAAAACCTGCCCTGCTGTATTTTCTAAAGGGAATATAAACACCTGCTTCCGGCCGGGCCGCAAAACCAAATTTTGTTTTATTATCGCTACCGAATTCTCCTGCGTACTGATTATAAGTGATAATATTACCACCCACACCCAGCGCTACATATGGACGAATCGCTTTTTCAGGCAAAAAATTATACTGTGCTTTTAACAAAAGGGGCACCGTTTGTATTGAATTGGAAACAACCGCCGAAATATCGCTTCCATCTGATTGTTTATATAACTGACGCGGATATTTCTGGTAAAATTCCTGTGAGCCTGTTTCCATACCAATAGCGAAACTATTGCTGGTATGATACATTAATTCTGCACCAAATCCTTTCCAGGAAGTATTATTAACAATACTATTCTTAAATGAGCCAGTGGGTATGCCCATTGAGTAATTGAGTTTTAGCGTGAGACCTTCATCCTGTGCAAAAACACCGAGAGCACAGAATAACACAACCCCTGTTATTAAATATTTTATCTTTTTCATGATTTTTTTCTTTAAAATTCTTTGCTGAATTATTTTAGATAGGCCGACTGATTAAACAGTGCCTGTACACTGGTGTCAATGTTGGCGCTGTTAAAAATACCTGACCCTCTTATCACACCATTCCAAATGGATTTAATTTTACCATTGGCGGTGGCATCTTTTAAGTTGAACATATCAATGGAAATAACGCCTTCATTTACCTGGTACGTACCAATGTAAGAACCATAATATCCATAGCCGCCATAACCCCAATAGTAAGGATCGAAATAGCTGTCATAATCATCGTAGTAACTTCCGTAATCAACAACGCCAGTATACGTATTGGTTATTTTGTTGATATTAATTCCCAAATCTGGTTTCGCATCATTGCCTGCCAATGTATACCCACGCTGTACCATCGCTTTGGTAAAAGATACAATCAATAATGAATCAAATGAACTACGCGTTTTTCCGCGCAGGTGATCATTGTTAATGACATCAACAGAATCCGAAATGCTAAATGTTTTAAAAGAAGAAAAATCGGTAGTACTGTCGTGGTTGGTAATATACAACCTTGTCTCTTCTGAACTAAGCTTACTAACCGGATCTTTGCTGCAACTACCCAGTATAAACAAGGCAGCAGCTATCACAGGCACAATTGCATATTTTTTCATATAACTGATTTTATATATTACTATAACAGAAGACCAACAAAGAAGTTACCAGTTTAATGGTATAAGTATAAACTTAACAGTGGTATAACAAATGCAAAAAATATGTAAAAAACCTGCAGATTAAAATCATATTAATATGCGCTTAAAAAATGCTTCATGCGGATAAAAATTTTTGTCACATTGCCACAACCTGCGCAATAAAAAACCCCGCCGGAGCGGGGTCAATAATTTTTCAAATATAATGGACCAGTAAGAAAGAACATTGAATCCTGTTATACGATAACATTGATTTTAGATGGATACGTGACACCGGATTTTCACGAGAAAAATTACTTTATAAAAATAATGTTATGCAGTTTCGTTCAGCGCAGCAGCGCCTTCCACCAATACAGTTACCTTATTATTCAGCACTTCCACAAAACCACTTTGTATCGTGTAGTTGGAAACATTTTTCATGCCCTTATCTTTGAGCACTTTTACGTTACCCGCTTTTAGCGCACTTACCAGTGGCGCGTGCTTATCCAATACTTCAAAACTACCGTCAATACCCGGCAGTTGCACGCCATAAACGGTATCACTGAATAATTTTTTAACGGGTGTTAATATTTCGAGTTCCATAAGCGCCCTTAAGTTTCCCGGGTTGGGGGAAATGTGATAACACCATGAGTAGTTGATACGTACTGCTGGTATTAGTTAAAAATGTTGATAAAAGAACTATTGTATACGTGTGCGACGCAACGATGTTTAATTTAAAAACAACCGCCTGGCCGACAAAAACTTCCATCTGCTTATATTAAAAACACCGGCTCATCAAGGCCTCTCAATACTATTTCGCCTGTGCCTGCAATTTCTTTCCTTTCTCAATGGCGTCTTCAATCGTTCCTACAAGATTGAACGCAGCTTCAGGATATTCATCTACTTCCCCATCCATAATCATATTGAAACCACGGATTGTATCTTCCAAACTTACAAACACACCTTTTAAACCAGTGAACTGTTCTGCTACGTGGAACGGTTGTGATAAGAAACGCTGTACACGGCGTGCACGCGATACCGTTAGTTTATCTTCATCACTCAATTCATCCATACCCAGAATAGCAATGATATCCTGTAACTCTTTATAACGCTGCAAAATTAATTTAACGCGGTTGGCAGTATTGTAATGGGCATCACCAACAATGAACGGTGTAAGGATGCGCGAGGTAGAATCCAACGGATCCACCGCAGGATAAATACCCAAATCGGCAATTTTACGGCTCAATACGGTTGTTGCATCCAGGTGGGCAAAAGTTGTGGCTGGCGCCGGATCGGTTAAGTCATCCGCTGGTACATACACCGCCTGAACGGACGTAATAGAACCGTTGCGGGTTGACGTAATACGTTCCTGCATCAATCCCATCTCGGTGGCTAATGTTGGCTGATAACCCACTGCACTTGGCATACGACCCAGCAAAGCTGATACTTCGGAACCCGCCTGCGTAAACCGGAAGATATTATCAACAAAAAATAAAATGTCTTTTCCTTTTCCCTGGCCATCACCATCACGGAAATATTCTGCAATGGTTAAACCGCTCAACGCCACACGTGCACGTGCACCGGGGGGTTCATTCATTTGCCCGAAAACAAATGTTGCTTTGGAATCTTTCAATCCTTCCATATCCACTTTTTCCAGATCCCATCCGCCTTCTTCCATACTATGTTTAAATGCATCACCATATTTCATGATGCCGGCCTCAATCATCTCACGCATCAGGTCATTCCCTTCACGCGTACGTTCACCCACACCGGCAAATACAGACAGACCACCATGGCCCTTTGCTATATTATTAATGAGCTCCTGTATCAATACGGTTTTACCTACACCCGCACCGCCAAACAAACCAATTTTGCCACCTTTTGCGTAGGGCTCAATCAGGTCAATAACTTTAATACCCGTAAATAATATCTCGCTGGCTGTACTCAGGTTTTCAAATAAGGGGGGTTTGTTGTGAATGGGACGACCGCCAGTTTTATCAACCTGCGGTAAGCCGTCAATAGCATCTCCTGTTACATTGAACAGGCGGCCATTAATATTTGGGCCGATTGGCATCGCAATCGCTTTACCTGTGTCTATTACGGGTGTACCGCGAACCAGGCCTTCTGTACCATCCATGGCAATAGTGCGCACACTGTCTTCGCCAAGGTGCTGCTGAACTTCCAGCACCAGTGTTTCACCTGTATCACGTTTAAGTTCCAGGGCATTATAAATTTCGGGTAACTGACCGTGAAACTGCACATCTACAACGGCGCCAATAATTTGTTTGATTTTACCTGTATTAGCCATAAGAGCGTATTAAAACAGCGGTTTAAAAATTTGCCGCAAAGGTAAGGGTTGGCACCTTAATTCCACCAACTGAAAAGGAAAAAAAA
>JBDUAY010000123.1:0-13591 GCA_040004415.1 Bacteroidota bacterium
TTGAAGTGCACCGGCACAATATCCTGCAAAAATTGAAATTGAAAAATGCCGCTTCACTGGTAAATTTTGCCTGCAATAATACGCATTATCTCGTTTAACAAGCTAAGTGTTTACATCTATATGTCATTGCGCAAATACAACGACGTGCCAATTTCATATCAAACTTATATATAGTATTGCTGCAATATTAGATTACCTTACTGTAACTCACCAGGTAACTATATTTTTTGTTTGGATTGTCCGTGGTGCTTTCAGAATACTATACAACCTTATTCAAAATACACCATGGATAAAACTGAACAACAAGATGATTTGCTAACTGTTACCATGGAACCTGCTTTCCAAAATAAAGAAAAAGAAAAACGTGCTTCAGAACCTATAATTGCAAATAAAGAACCTGAATCTTTCTCCTATTATGTTTCACATGATTTACGTGCCCCGCTAAAGGCCATCAACATAAAAAACGTATGCCTGTAGACGTGATGGTCTCTTCAAAAGCAGAGAAAGACATTGCAGAAAGTCATGTGCCGGGCGTAAACCACTATGTTGTAAAACCGGTTAGTTTTAACAATTTCTTTAAAATGATTGTTGATAAATACAACACTCTGTCTTGTAAAAATCATTTTAATTGCTACCTCATAAAGCCGGTAGAGGTTGATGCTTTCCGGTTGTTATCAATGAAATAGAAACGTTCTGGATTTCAATTGTGAACTTACACGTTAAATTAAAGAGCCAATGGCGAAAGATCAAAGAAACCTCCGCATATTGATTGTAGAGGACAACCCAGGCGATTTTATCCTGGAACAAAATTATCTCATGAAAAAAATTGCTCATCCGGCAATTGTACATGCAAATAGTTTTAATAAAGCCTCGGCTATTCTGACTGATGAAAAAATGGAATTTGATGTTATTCTGATGGATCTGAATTTGCCTGATAAAAGTGGGCATCAACTGGTCACTGAAATACTGAAAATCACCGCCAGTTGCCCTGTAATAATGCTCACTGGTTTTGCCGACGTGGAATTTAGTATCAGTTCTATTTCCCAGGGTATATCAGATTATCTTTTAAAAGACGATCTCAATGCGTCTTCGCTTTACAAGAGCATTGTCTATTGTATGGAAAGAAGAAAACAATTACTGGAGCTACAGGAATCTGAAAACCGGTACAGCAGTCTTTTTCATTTTAGCCCGCAACCAAGTTGGGTTTATAATCCGCAAACCTGCAAGTGTTTGCAGGTGAACAAAGCTGCCATAGATTGTTATGAATATACAGAAGCAGAATTTCTCAACATGAATATCCGCGATCTTGAGATACGACACAAAAAAGTGCATGGCAAAGAACATGAAAGATTGCCTTGCCTCATTGGAGAAGAATTTGGTGGCAGAAAACGACATTATAAAAAATCGGGCAACTCTATTGAGGTAGAAATTTACAGTAATCCAATTGTGATGAATAATACGGAATTCAGGTCTGTAGTGGCAATTGATATTACGGAGAAGATACGCCACGAACACAGAATAACCCGTGCCATTATAAAAACACAGGAAGACGAGCGGTATGAGATCGGCGCTGAATTGCACGACAATGTTTGCCAGATATTGGCCAGCAGCCTTATGTCGTTCCGGCTATTGAAGGAATTACTCACACCCGGCGGCACCGAATTATTCAACCGGTCGGAAGAATATATAGTACTTGCCACGGAAGAAATCAGAAATCTTTCTCACCGGTTGGCACCTGCATTTTTTGCTGAATCAACCATGGAGGAAGCTTTTCAAAGAGTTATGAGTGATTTTAATGCCGAAAATAAATTTATTTACTCATTACATTTCGATAAAACAGTTATAAAATCCAAGATAGATATTGATTTGCAGTTGAATCTTTACCGGATACTGCAGGAACAATTAAGTAATATTTTAAAATACGCCAAAGCCACAAGAATTAAAGTAGATATAGCTGTGCACAAACAAAAGCTCAGGATGCACGTATGGGATAACGGCATTGGATTTAATGTAAATCACGTTAAAAATGGAATTGGAATTTCGAATATGAAAAGACGCGCAGAATTGTTTTTTGGAAAAATGGAAATTAATTCATCTAAAGGAAATGGTTGTGAAATTGTGGTTGAAATCCCCTTAACTGAAGGCGCTTTTGCCACGTAATATACGAGACCTGAACCGTTAGAATACCAGGTGAATGAAGAACGCCGGCACGCTTTGCAAACAGGCGTTCTCCAGTCTGGCAGGACATGGATGTTCTGCTTCTCATAAATAATGAATTAAAAAAAATCAGGACCTTTTACATGCGGACATGGACTTTAAAATGGACATCGAAAATGGATATTTTGTGCGTGACAAATTTTTTAATTCAGCATTTCATTTGATATTGTAAAGTACGTACATAATGAAGTGCTAAAAAATAGACGGGGAATGTTTATGATGTAGACACTGGGCCGCCGTTATGTAAATATTCAGCTACATTTCAACAAGAACTGTATAACAATTATACTAATTTATGTTCAACAGAATAAAGCGTCAGATCCGCATTGGTGTGCAGATGCATCTTTGTCATAATTCTTGCGCGGTAGGTGCTGATGGTAGAAGGACTTAAGCAAATTTGCGCTGCAATGGCGGATATTGATTTACCCGCAGCCAGCATTTTAAATATTTCAAATTCACGGTTAGAAAGATGCTCATGCATATCTTTCTCCGTATTTTGTTCCAGGTAATTTGCCATTTGTTCTGCAATAACGGGTGTGATATATTTCTTTCCCAGCAATACCCAGTTAATCGCCTTTATTAATTCTTCTGGTGCAGACATTTTATTAAGATAACCCGACGCACCAGCCTTTAAAGCTCTTATAGCATATTGTTCTTCTGTAAACATACTTAACACCACAACAGGCAGTGAAGGTGAGTGCTGATGGATTTCTGCGAGTGTATCAAGCCCGCTTCTGCCCGGCATTGAAATGTCTGTTATAATAAGATCCCATTTTTCTGCAAAGGCCTTAGCGAGCAAATCTTCCGCATTATTTGTTTCTACTATATCTGCCGATGGAAATTCAGTCAATAGAACTTGTATAAGACCTTTACGTATGAATATGTGATCATCCGCAATTAAAATTCTTTGCATAATTTGTTTTTAGTCGATACCAGGTAGAGGTTATATTATAAATCAACAAGCTACTGTATTTGATTGATTATTTATTTAATTTATCATCATATATTAAACAAATAACCAGGCCACCAATTGATATAAGGGTAAGCATGTACATAATACACCAAATTATTGTTTTTCTTGATATTATGCTTATATAAGAATATAATTGTTATTTTTATTTGAATTGCAGCATTTGTAAATAGTATTACTTGTCTGGTATGGAAATATAGCATCTTACGAAGTGCGGATATTTGTGCAACCGGAGGTGTCCCGGATAGTTGGTGTGGATCAAAAAAATAAAAGAGTGTCAAGTATGCACCGTGGATTTGTTGCATATCAGGCATGGCTCATGCATACCTAAGGCTTATAAAAAACGAATAAAAGTCAAAAAATCCTGGCAATATATATGATTTGCCTGTCTGCAGACCATACATTTGCCAGGAGAGTTTCTTACAGATAATAAAAATACAAGCGTTATTTTTTTACATTGTTTGAGATGATTGCGTTTTTATTGGGTTACGGGTTGTTATACAATATTAATATACTGATTTCATACTTTCTGTAGCTGAACCGCTATATGCAGGTAGACCCTTTTTTAGTGCAGCAGGAACTACGCTTCAAAAAAAGTTATAGCACCAGTGTGCCATGCCAGTTAACAATAGCAGAGCTTCTATTACATAGAACGACGCTGAAATATAAACTCCAGGGGTCAACCTAAGCTGACATCGTTATTCCGTACATAAAATTACAGAATACGCTGCGCTTTTATCACCAAAATAATAATCCTGCTTTGAAGATCTATATCAACAATATGGTAAGCGTACGGCATAAAATTATTGTGTCAAATATTTTAACTGAACTTGGATTATCATATAGTTCTGTGGAGATGGGCGAGGCGGAAATTAATGAACCCGTACCCGAAATAGGGCATGAGCGGCTGAAAGCGGCCTTATTGCAGATTGGCCTTGAAATTATGGACACCAGGCAACGTATCCTTGTTCAAAAAATAAAAAATATAATTGTAGCGTCAATATATCATTCCACTCAACCAATGACGACAAACTTGTCTGAGTACCTGAGCAGTCATTCAAACTATGATTACACTTACCTTTCAAACGTTTTCTCAGAGGTGGAAGGCACCACTATTGAGCAATTTACAATCATTCAAAAAATAAACCGTGTAAAGGATTTGTTATTGTATGATGAACTTACACTTACGGACATCTCTGTTAAAATGCACTACAGGAGTTTATCCCATCTGTCTAAACAATTCAAGAAAATAACAGGGCTGACCGTTTCTCATTTCAAAAAATTAAAAACACGCAATTCTCCAGGCGTGTAATTTCATGATCACTTCCATAGCCTCAAACGGTAATGCGCAAATCCAAATGAGTGCAGTAATAAACAGTTTTCACTTCAACATTGCTGTAATGTGTGAATTATATAACATTTCTTGATAATATAGTAAGACTTATCCGGGAAAAGAAATACAACTTTGCCTATGCTTTTTATGGCTCAACTTTATAACGTTGAGTTTTAGCTGGTTTAGGAAAAGATCCGTTGTTGTTGCAGTGGCTTTTAATGGTATGTTTTGGAGCGGCAAATACCGATAGCTAAAGAATTGATGTAAATATTAGAAACAAGGTTCTTTAAAGAATATCCAACTTTTAAAATGCGTACAAATATACCATTTACTACAACAGTCAACAAAGAATTTGAGAATCCAAAGCGCGTTGTATTATTGTTGAAATCATTGCGTAAGTGACAACGCAGCGGGCATTAAATCAATAACAAAAGAGCAACCGTCAACAAGTTCCTGGCGTTTGACAGTGGCTGGGGAGTAACGGAGAAAAATACGCCGTTTGATACATGTGCGGAAACGATAAAAGTAAAAATAAAGATTGTAGTAAATAATACCACACTTAACAGGACCCAATGAAGGTATAGTTACACCTGCTCATACGCCAAATTATATTACCCTGACAGCCGCTTTAAAATGATTCTTATGATTATAAAAAGCGGTGATGAATAATATTCCTAAAAAGACCCGATCCGTCACCCGTGAAAGCGCATTCACCAATCTTATATTCAACCAATATGGGGATTCAGTCGCTTTCACGTAGCAACACTACAGCGCACACTTCGGGCAATTATCTGTATCCTGCTATTCCGGTAAGTGAAACATCTGCGAATGGCTTTATTAATGTGAACCAGCAGTGGGATGTGACTTATTGGAATAAAGCTGCCGAAAAGATACTAGGCATAACCGCAAAAAAAATAATAGGTAAAAATCTTTGGGCGGAATTTGCTAACGTCTTTCCGTTACATTTTTACGCGAATTATCACAAACTTTCTATCCAGGATATCCCGGTTCATTTTAAAGAATACTGGGCTGAAAAAGCCGCGTGGTTTGATGTCATTACCTATTACTGCGACGGAACATTGTATGTGTCTTTCAAGAGCAGCAGTCATGTAAAAGCGGTACGTCCGAAACAGCAACTAAAAATATTTAATGAAATCTACCGGTTTGCAACCGTAGTCAGTAATAATTGTCTCTGGGAATGGGATATTCAAAAACGCGAATTATTTTGGATAGACGGTGGTCATCAAAGAACATTTGGTTATGCGATAGAAAATGCCATTATACCACAAATTTTCTGGGAAAATTGTTTGCATCCCGACGATAAAGCACGCGTACTAGCGGGGTTACAACAACTGATAACAGAACGCAATGCAAATATGTGGGAAGAAGAATACAGGTTCAGAAAAGCAAACGGGGAATACGCGTATGTGCATGACCGCGGGCAAATACTGGACAATGGAAACAATTCATTATGGATGGTGGGCGCAACAGAAGACATTACAGCAAGAAAGCTCGCGGAAATAAAATCATTTGAAAATGAAAAAAAATTATCCATCATTGCAAGACAGGCAGTAAATCCTGTGATTATAATTGATGCTACTCAAAGAATAACCTGGATTAATGAGGCTTTTACCAATGTAACCGGTTACAGTCTGCAGGAAGTAGTTGGCTTAACCCAGGAAAGTATCTTACATGGAAAGGAAACCGACATTTCAACGGTTCGTTATCTGCAACAAAAAATGAAATTACTTCAGCCATTTGATTGCGAGATTTTGTACTATACCAAACCAGGACATACTTGCTGGATGCATGTTCAGGGACAAGCGTTACTGGATGAAAAAGGAAATTGCGAACAATTTTTTTCTATTCAAACTGATGTGACTGAAAAAGTTTTGCTTGAAAAGAAATTATTAGAGGAACGCATAACAAAACAAAAAGAAATTACAGATGCAGTAATAACGGCACAGGAACACGAGCGGGCAGAAATTGGGAAAGAACTTCATGACAATGTTAACCAGGTATTGGGCGCAGCAAAACTATATATTGAAATGGCCAAAGCCGACGTAAATAATAAAGATGTTTTTCTTACCCAGGCTTGTGGCCATCTGCTATATGTTATTGAAGAAATCAGGAAGATCTCAAAAACATTAATTCCGCAGAGCATGAATTTGATTGGCCTCGGTGACAGTATTAGTATTCTGCTGGAAGATATATCGCGGATACATCCGGTAAAAATAAAATTTAAAGATGAAGGAATTGATAAAGCAGGGATAGATGAAAAAATGAAGCTGCATGTTTTTCGTATTGTACAGGAACAGGTTAATAATATTTTAAAACATTCTGAAGCAACCTCAGCCAAAATTATTTTGAGAAATAATAGAAATACTATCGCCTTAATTATTTCTGACAATGGCAAAGGCTGTGATACAACGGAACGGAAAAAAGGTGTAGGCATCAGGAATATTATGAGCAGAACAGAATTGTACCATGGAAAACTTATCGTTACCTCTTCTCCCGGAAAGGGATACGAGTTAAATATAAGACTGGCAATACCCGAAAAGGATAATACTGTTTAAGACAGAAACCTTGATTATTGTAAAACGACAGGCAGGCACTCTTTGCTGATAAAACTTTTAAACCAACCCTTCTGCTATGAACCATCAATCCATAACTGCCCAAATCAGAAAAACCGGTACTGGTTTATTATCAAGGTTATTTATGAAGCCAGTGATTCTTAAACGTGTTTTTCAGCAACCCCCACCCCGGTTTGTAGCCGCGCTGGTTCATGAAATAAGAAATCCGTTAACCACCATCAATCTTGCAGTTACCATGTTGCAACGTGCCAGAAATAATGACGAACAAAAAAAATATGCAGATATGATTACACGGTCCTCCGCCCGGATTAACGAACTCGTAAACAATCTGTTGATTTACCAAAAGAATGATGACATTAAGCCAGGGGAAACATCGGCCCGGCAACTGCTGGAAGATGTTCTTTTAATAGTAGCGGATCGCATTATACTCAAAAACATCTCGGTCAGTAAAAGATTCAGTTCCAACGATTGTCAAATCTTTATTGATAAACACAAAATAAAAATTGCTGTTACCAATATAATTATTAATGCGATTGATGCAATGCAAGACGAAAACGGCGAACTGGAATTAGTTCTCAATACAGAAAATGGCAAATGCATTATTGAAATTGCAGACAATGGAACTGGTATCAGCAAAGACAACCTGCATCACATATTTGAACCTTATTTTACTAAAAAAATCAGTGGAATGGGGCTTGGTTTATCATCGTCTATGGAAATTCTTTCTGCAAATCATGCAGTATTAATTGTACAATCAGAAGAAGGTTCAGGTACCCGTTTTATACTTACTTTTAAAAGTGTAAAAACGAACAAACCTGTGCATGCAGGGTTCGTTGTAGTTAACCATGATTTTCTTATCTTTTAGTGGCACTACTGCCTAACTATTTGCTTCCTGGTACGGAAAGCCTGTTATTTTTTAATTGCCTGAAATAGGATGGCGTTAAACCAGTAACCTTTTTAAACTGGGTTGAAAGCTGCGCAACGCTGCTGTAGTGCATCTGGTAAGAAATTTCTGTTAATGAAAGTGAATCGTATACAAGCAATTCCTTAACCCGTTCTATTTTATGTGCGATTAAAAATTTTTCAATGCTGATTCCCTGGGACTCAGAAAAAAGATTAGATAAATAAGCATAATCATGACCCAGCTTCTTACCCAGGTAGCGCGAAAAACTGGTGTCAAGCGGCTCTTCGGAATAATGGACCAATTCAACAATAACCTTCTTGATTTTCTGAATTAAAATACTTTTTTTATCGTCCATTATCTCCAGTCCGGATGCAAGAAGGGCTGCTTTAATTTGTTCATACTGAAAAGATGAGAGCTCTGCGTCAACCTCCGCTTCACCCAATTCTACCGATATATAAGGAATACCCAATTTTGTTAATTCGTCTTTGACCAACATTTTGCAGCGAATACAAACCATATTTTTGATATACAGCTTCAAGGAAGTGACTTGTTTAGTAACTAAATGTTCACCCGGCAATGTGAAATGACCGGCAAAAAAGATATCATGTAAGATAACTTATTAATGTTGCAAATTGTCAATTTTAACAACTGCCGTAAAGAAGTTGATTGTAAATAACTGTTATTGTTTGTATGGTATTTTCCAGATGCGGCTTTGCGCAAACATTTAAATATATTTATCAGTAAGCCGTTCAGGACGCTGGCATATTTTCGCCCGTACGTGTAATTTGATCTGCGGCACAGGATATGCCTTTGATCGAAATGCACGGGAAATCTTTCGACCTTTTTATTGCACTATCAATATACCGGGAGGCAGCAAAGAATATTACATTTCACCCGATGGCGTAGTGTCAATTGCGTGCTGTTTTAACCAGGCAACTACTTTATTAAAATCTGGTGGCATAATAATATTTTTAGCTGCTGCCTCTATTTTGATATTCTTAATAATACTGGCAAGACTCATCCCTTTTTTATTTGAGAAGCGGTAATCAGCATTCGATTCTTCTAACAGGAAGCGCACAACCCGCCAGGTATCTGCCCACCGCCCGCTTATACCTGCACGAAACGAGGCAGACATAACCGGCGTGCATTGTTCATCATTTACCGTATTTACATCTGCGCCTTTCTGCAGTAATAAAATGGCAATATCATTCTGTGCTTTATCCGGCCCAATCACATAAAACAAAAGCGGGTTAGGCTTTGCAGCTCCTTTGCAATTGGGGTTGGCACCCGCATCAAGCAATAATGAAACCATTTCCAGGGAGAGATATTTTGTGGCCTCTGCCAGCGCAGGCGATGGCTCAGAACCGTTCTCAATCAGTACCCTGATGGCTTCCGTATTTGCTTTTTCATTAAATGGAAAACTAACCGGGTTGCTGCGCAAATGAATGGCGAACTGAAGATAATTCAGACCATCCACATCCCAAACCCTGGTGCCCTGTATATTAAGCTTCTGCCCGGTAATCAATTTTCTCAGCAGCGCTATATCATTTTGCTCAATTGCCGCAGCAATACTTCGCTGGGTTTTATCTTTATAAAAAGTTTCTGCAAAAGTTTTTTCCTTTTTAAAAGAAGGAAGTCTTGTCGAAATAAATATAACAGACGGCAGCACTGCAAAAAAACCAGAAATAATTATACTACCCGTTGATTGACTTATACGTAACGGTATACCCGCCAAAAGAATTATTAACAAGCCAGCACCCGCAAGTATGATTGTCCACCCCTTTTCCTGGTAATCAACATTTTTCCCTTTATTCAATACAAAATAAGCAACTATGAAGACTAGAAGAGCAACTGTATTGAGTGCGATGAATATCCAGATAATTTTAACCATAACATCTTTAAGGTATCCGGCATAGTGGTACCCGTGTTGTTAAAACTATATCGCATTTTTTATTTTGTTTGTATCAATCCAACAAGACGTTGCAAAACGCATTTTAGCTGTGGTGAAACCATGTTAAAATTAACAAATACAAGTTCAGGTACAGACCTGGTTCAAACGTTTTTGACTAAACAACGCTGGACTATTATATAAATATACCAGCTGTTGTTTGACGAACGCCTTTCTCTAACTATCGGACATTCTTTTGTTACTGGTTCCTGAACGTTATTTTACTTCTTTTTTAAGCAATACATGGTATTTAAAACTTGGGGATTCTATATTCATGCCAATAGAATCTTTGTACACGGTACCATTATGTTTAACATCTTCCCCGTTACGATAGACGGTAAAGGATATTTCGGATCCTTTAATTTGTCCATTTTCAATATTGATCTCGCCTTCCTGCGATGCGGCGGTACCTGTTACCTTATCGCCATCTTCCTTAAGTGTATAAACCAGGTTAAGGGCAGTTCCATCAGAAATAGTTAGTGTACCAATCCATTTGCCTGTTATATCAAGTACCATGGCCATGCATACAGCGAAGCAGCCGATCAATAAAGTGGTTACAATCGTTTTTTTGATCATGATAAATCTTTTTAAATTGTTATTGTAGACAGAATTTCCGGCTTGGGAGTACCGGAGCCGGATTTGATTGTGAAAGATAGTAAAGTCAGCTCATAAATACCGCCGGTCAATCTAATAAAATACAGGCGGCTGTAAATGCATTGCTGGCTGCATAACTGAACCGATCAGTAACTACCGCCAACATGCGGGGATTGAAGCTCTAAATAAATGAAAAGTAACATATCTTAATCGCTGCCGGCTGGATTTTCTTTTTTGAAACTGAACAAATGCTAACAAAATTCAAATGCCGCTTCGAGAATATTAATATTTGCAATAGGCTCCATACAGTTATTAATATACGTATCAGCCGGAATGGATTGTTTTATACCAGGTAGATCCTGTAATAGCCTTGAATTGTCAAATGCCTGGCCGAGCTCCATAAATGCGAGATACGGTTCCAGGCCGGCGAGTAATATTCTCAGGTTGCCCGGATCGGGGAAAATCTCTTTCCAGTAATCCAGGTAAGCGGGGTACCGCTGTAACTCAGCATGCGGACTAAGGCGTCCCCTGCACCATTGTTTTAATTGGCCAGTCATGCTTTTATTGAGAAACATAAATGGAGGTAAATCGCTGAAGTATGCAGACAGGCTTAATGAAAGTTTGTACGCCGATGTGGCCGACTTTTTACCGGACGAAACATGGTAAACATTATGACTTCGCCGCGCAAACAGCAGGCCCGCAATTGCTTCGGCTGCGTAATCAACAGGTATCATATCCAGCATAGCATGTTCCGTTACAGGTAAAAGTCTTAACTGGTTTATAACGGCCACCGCCCACAAAATAATCGGGGAGCGGGGTAATATTTTCCGGCTGTCACCCATAATAATGGAAGGGCGTACTATCAATATCTTTTCCGGGGGTAAATGTTTATTTAATAATAATTCACCCTGCGTTTTTGTGTAGGTATATCTAACCAGGTGTTCTGCAGTAAGGCTGGGCGATTCGTCTTCAAACACCAACCGGTTCTGAATATTTTTGCCGCAAATGGTGGCGGTTCCTACGTACAAAAATGTTTGCAGGAACGGCAGGTCTTTTGCCCAAAACAGTATTTTTTCTAATCCGTGAATATTTACGTCCTCTACCAGTTTGTTATAAATAGGTGAGAAAGACGTATTGGCAGCTGCATGAATAACAACATTTACATCTTTCAGCTGGCTATTTTCCCGGAGTGATTCCGAAAGAAAGTCATTTTGTAAATTACCAAGCACCGGAACTATCTTCTTTTTATCAAGGAAATCATCATGAAGGGAAAATATTTTTTCTATTTTTAAAACTGCTTCATCAACGGATGATGCACGTATAAAACAATAGACTTTTTTTATTTCGCTGCGTTTAGAGAGGGTAACCAATAACTCACCTCCTACAAGGCCGGTTGCCCCCGTTAAAAAAACATTCATAATAATTTCTGTTAATCAAGCAATTCTAATCCCAGTATTCCCAGTATAATAAGGCCAAGAGAAATAATTTTACCTGCTGAAACTGGCTCCTTAAAAAACAGCATACCTAAAATAGCAATAAGCGCCGTGCCCGCACTCGCCCATATAGCGTAGGCAATGCTAACCTGCATCTTTTCCAGCAGAAATACCAGGGCGGCAAGGCTTATACCGTAAAAAACAAATACCAGTACAGAAGGCACGAGCCTGGTAAATCCCTCCGCATATTTCATACAGATTGTACCGAGTACTTCAAATACGATTCCCACCAGCAGTATAATCCATTTCATACTTTAAGATAAGCGCCAAAAGTATTAAAATTTGAATAAAGGAGAGCGTAAAATAAATAGTAGTAAGTAAGGGTTAATTTTTACAACCAGGCAATGTTGAAGTTTTTGCGTACACCATATTTTGCATGGAATACTTTCACTGGTTAAATGTATGAAATTCTTAAAAAAACCGCTACTATTTTTGAGAATAGCCGCAATGGCATGTCTGATTAACACTTCATATTTAGCATATATATACGAGGGAACAAGGATCGATAAAGAGATAATTTCACTGCGTAACACTTTCAATTTGATAACCAACCCTTCCAAAACGGAAGGGTTTGCCGCCTTGCTATTTTTTTATGGCGCCAGGTCAAAAACAGCAAAGCCTTGCCACGGCTGCTTCCTGGCGGTTTCCGGCGGCTTACCCCCATATTGGGTATGCGGTTTGGCATATCCCTCCCAAACAAATAATATGAGGCCCTGCTTCAGGATGATAAAAAAGAAAGTAAAACCATTTCACCTCTTGCTGGCAATATATGCATGCATAATAGTTACTGGTTTATTATACCAGTGGCTGAAGACATTATAAACAATGATACCAGCATTAAAAGCGTCCGGCGATGAAAACAAATAAGAAGAACTATAAAGGAAGTGACTGGCAGGTGGCAGTAATTCCGTGGTTGATCGCCCTGTCACTTTTGTGTATGGTGTACTATAAATGCAAAATCATTTCTAATTAAATTTTAAAAAACTATGCTAACCGTCATTTTAATTGCAGCAGGGCTTGCAGGCTTTGTAATTTTTTTTAAGTCGATTGATTTCTTTGATAAAATATAGCTGTGAGGAGACAAAAAAGGAGAATTAAATGTGAACCCTTTCTACACTTTGTCTTTTATACCCTTAGCTACAAAATATAAAACCATGACATTATTATTCATCATCGCTATCCTGGTCTTTTGCTACATCTGTTATGTACTTGTAAAACCAGAAAAATTCTAAATCCCAATCCGCCAGGTGGCGGATCGTAAAAAGCAAATCACATGAACACAGAAATATTTGGCGTTATTGTCATGTATATTATTATGGTGCTGCTGGCAATTCCGCTGGGGCGCTATATAGGTAAAATTTATAATGGTGATAAAACCTGGCTGGATTTTATCTTTAACCCGCTCGACAAATTATTTTTTAAAGCCGGTGGTATAAAACCGCAAAACGAAATGACCTGGCAGCAAAGCATGGCTGCGCTGCTGGTTATCAATGTAGTTTGGTTCCTGCTATCCATGCTTGTGTTAATGAACATGAGCT
>JBDUAY010000508.1:0-3991 GCA_040004415.1 Bacteroidota bacterium
TGCCGCAAAGGTAAGGGTTGGCACCTTAATTCCACCAACTGAAAAGGAAAAAAAACGTCGATTTTGATGGATTTGAAGGATTAATGGGATTGTCAGCATGACGAATAGCACGATTCCCTATTTTGCAAACCAATCTATTGCCGGTTCGGCTTCAGCAAATGGTAGATCCAATTGAGTACAAAGGGATTAATAAAACTACTGCGTGAACAGGCATTCTCAACCAATCATAATCATGATTATCTTTCAAATCCTTTGAATCAATCAAAATCCGCATCAGCTTTTCTTTTTCATCAGCATATTGTAGCCAAATTTAAGCAACGTAAATATGCCTGCTTGTTTTGCCACCGTAACCAGCCGGGAAGTATTGCCATTTGCTTTCTTTACAATGGATTTATTAACAAAGTTCTTGCTGATGGTTAATATTTTATTGCTGATTTTTCCGGTTAAAACAGCCGGCAATACGGAATCTACACCGGCGTAGAGCAGTTCACCGGGAATCTTTTGCACACGCCCGCGCAGATCGGCTTCCTGTTGCTGAATGATCAGCCTCAGCCGGCGTTGCTCCTGTTGCAGGCTTTCTTTTGTGTATTTAGCAGGTCCATTATTTTTCTTTTCCATCATCTTCCGTATTTGAATCAAATAAAATCTTTACTACCCTGTGAAAAATATATTTATCCAGGAAATTTTTCTTCAGCAAAATGGCTATTACCAGCAACAGAATATATATTAACGCAATTATTCCAAAGCCGTAGAACTGGCTGTTCAATTTTTCTGAAAAATACCAGGCAGCCATAATGCTTACAAAGAGCAATATAAAAAAAGACAATATACCTATTACCAAACCTGCAAACAGCAGCGTGACAACGCGTGATGATTTCTCTGCCGTTTGCAGTTTGAAAAGCCGCAGCCGGTTACTTAGATAATCTTCTACCAGCTCTTGTGTGTCTTCAAAAAAACTTTGTTTGTCTGTTGGCATTATTATTTTTTTAAACAGCGGTTTCTGCTTCATCAATAGTATCACCTGCTGCGTTTTTCCAATCACGAAATGTTTTCTCTGCAGCATCTTTTAAATCTGCCAGTACCTTTTTGCCGCTTTCGGTATGTAACAACAATGTAACAGCGGCCCCGGCGGCAGCGCCAACAATAATACCTGCTAAAAACTTTGAATTATCAGCCATGGAATTTAAGTTTACTATAATCGAATCGGTTAAATTTGTTTTTTACTACGGTGCTGTAATGTGCAGCAACATAGCTCAAATTTACAAACAGGTTTTAACAGTCACGATAAAATCTTAGCCAGTTAACAAGATAGGATTATTCTTATGCAATTAATAGAAGTAACCACCGCTGCCTTGTCGCGCGCATTTATTGAAGTAAATGTGACCATTAATAAAGGCAATGCAAATTATATACGTCCGTTGGATAAAGATATTGGAGAAGTGTTCGACGAAAAGAAAAACAAAACCTTCCGGTTTGGGAAGTGTATACGCTGGATTTTAACCGATGAGGCAGGCGCATTTATTGGCCGTATTGCTGCTTTCACCAATAAAAAATATAAAAACAAAGGGGATGACGTGCCGGTGGGCGGCGTAGGTTTTTTTGATTGCATTTATGACCAGTCTGCAGCCAATTTACTTTTTGATACCGCAAAACAATGGCTGATGGCAGAAGGCATGGAAGCCATGGACGGACCTATCAATTTTGGTGAACGTGACCGCTGGTGGGGTGTTGTAGTGGAAGGCTTCCAGGAGCCGATGTATTGTATGAACTATAATTATCCGTACTATAAAGATCTTTTTGAGGGATATGGTTTTAAAAACTTCTTCAACCAGGTTTGTTTCGGGCTGGACGCTGAAAAAAAATTGCATCAGAAAATGTACGACCGGCATGCCATGTATGAAAACGATCCTGATTATTCTGCCCTTCACATTAAAAAAAATCAACTGGAAAAATTTGCCGGCGACTTTACTACCATTTATAATAAGGCCTGGGCGGGGCATGGCGGATTAAAAGAAATGAAAAAAGAACAGGTGCTGTTATTGTTTAAGACGATGAAACCGGTAATGGATGAAAAAATAATATGGTTTGGTTATTATAAAGACGAACCGGTTTGCATGTTTGTAAACCTGCCGGATTTGAATCAATTGTTTAAACATTTAAATGGCCAGTTTGACTTGCTGCATAAGTTATATTTTTTATGGCTGCAAAAAACCATGAAGAATAAAAAGTTTACCGGCATTGTGTATGGCATTGTACCTGAGTTCCAGGGAAAAGGGGTAGATGCCTATATGATTGTAGAAGCTGCTAAAATTGTTCAGCCTACAACAGCTTATAAGGAATATGAAATGCAATGGATAGGTGAGTTCAATCCTAAAATGATAAATGTGGCGTCAAGCCTGGGAGAAACATTTCGCAGCAGGATGCTAACGACCTACCGGTATCTATTTGACCGGAATAAAGAATTTAAACGGCACCCCGTGGTTTAAATTGAATCACAGAAAGGGATGACAGCGCGATTCATAGATGCATTGCCCTGCATGGACCGTTGTGGCAAAATGAACGGGTACAGAAAAAAGCTAATACTTCAATTATCCCCGTGCAACCTGTGTGACTTTGCGCCACCGCGGTTAAGACTGTGTAAAGTTGAAGTTAACAGATGACTGAAGATACACCGGCAATGCAACGCCTAATTTTTTAATCGCGATAGCCACCTGGTTGCGTACAGTGAGTTCCGAAATATGCAGTATTTCCGCTACTTCTTTATAACGTAATCCATCTTCTTTTACCAATTGTAAAATCAGCCTGCATTTTGGTGGTAATTCGTCAAAGGCCTGGCGTATTTTTTTTATAATATCCGAAGAGATGCATATTTCTTCAGGCGTATTAAAATCAATGCTTGTTTCAAAATGCATAATGTCCAGGCTGGTAACCGGGTTTTTATATTGCCGTGTAATATATTTCAGGCAAAGATTTTTGGTAACCGTGTACAGGTAAACGGGTAAATTTTCTACCTCAGGCAGTTTTGCCCTCATCTGCCATACTTTAATAAATACATCTGAAACAATTTCTTCTGCCGGCTCTTTTAATTTGATGAATGTGTAAGCGGTGCGGTTCAGCCTGTGATAAAATAAATCACATAATTGCCTGTATGCTTTCATATCGTCATACAAAGCAATTCTTTTTTGTAGTTCTGGTATAGTGGCAAGCTCGTTCAAAATAGATTGGACAATTTTATATTCCTTTCCGCAATGTGAAGTTAAAATGTTTTTTTAAAAAAAAATTTTTCTTTTGGTACATTTTAATCATAACGGGTATCCTTACTTATAAGACAGCTATATGGATGAAGAAAAGTTCTGGTATCTGCTAAGTGTAAAACTTACTGGTGAGGCTACCGGTGAAGATCTGGATGCGTTGGATCTTTTATTGCAAAATTATCCTGAGTATGGATTGCAGGCGCAGATGATGATGCAGATGTGGAAAAAAAATATAAACACTGAAAATAAAACAGATGATTTTTTCGACAGGCATTTACAGCGCTTAAGCAATCAACCTGATATTTACCCTTTCCCCGCCCAGGACAACGTTACTGAAACAACCCCCGCCGAAGAAATAAAAACAAAAGGCATCCGCTACCGTTGGATAATACCAGTGTCTGCCGTTGCTGCATCGCTAATTATTGTATTAATTTTTATTTATACTGAACCATTGAGCATAAATAAAAAAGTGAATCATATTGCGCAGAATACTGTTAGCACGCGCAAAGGTTCTAAATCGAACATTCAACTACCCGATGGCACGATGGCATGGCTGAATGCAGACAGTAAGCTCACCTATGATGAAAGCTTTAGCGGAGATTTCCGCGAGGTATCGCTGGAAGGAGAAGCTTATTTTGATGTTGTAAAAGACAAGTCAAGACCTTTTATCATTCATACTAAAACAATTGACATAAAAGTATTGGGTACTGCATTTAATGTAAGGGCCTATGAAACGG
>JBDUAY010000124.1:0-13488 GCA_040004415.1 Bacteroidota bacterium
TCTGCTGCGTGAAACAAAATAACAAAGCCCAATCATAGGGTACGATTGAGCTGTTGTTGTTTCCAAACCATCTGTGTGTAAATCCAAGCTAGCCGTTAAGTATCTTCGAGTGTGTCAAATAGTTTTTTGTAGGATGATATATAAAAAGACAACTGCCATTTTTAATAGTATTGATTACATTATTTATTTGATTGGCCGGCACCGCAGGGCAACCAAAACTTCTTCCATTAAACGGATTGTTCTTTATAAAGCTTCCGCTTACATAGTCAGATCCGTGTATAACAATGTTTCTTGATTCTGCTTTATCATTAAAACCATTTTCAAGTCCTTCAATTTTCAATGCCAAACCATGACCGCCATAATAAGTGCTTTCTGTTTTATAAAAACCAAGGCTACTCATATGGCTATCCGGACTATTAGAAAATGAACGGGCATATTCTGAACCCGATTTTCTGCCATGTGCCACATAGGTATTGATTAATACCTTCTGCTGATTCATATCGATTACAAAAAAACGTTTCCGGCGCGATGACTGACTGAAATCGCAAATAGTAAGTACAGATGCGCGTGCAAGCATTCTTTTTTGTTGTAAATACAGGTAACCTTTATAAGCATAATTAAAAGCAGCCTTTGTAAGACCCAGGCTCCTTAATTTCAAAACATCGTATAACAAAAAAGCCTTCGTAGAAACCGTTGTTAAATTATTGATTGAATTGGCTGCAGAAACCGTTACGGTGTTTACAGCATTGTTGCCGGCATTGTTTTTAACCGGAATAATCAGGAGCAGGGCAAAAAATGCGTATGCCCATACTTTTTTGGAAGGGGTCTTCATGGATGATTTTGGATTTTAAACGTTACCGGCGCTTTCCAGAACCAGGTAACAGGAACAAAATATTATTATAAAACTACATGTGCAACTTAATAACGTAAATTTTTTTATTGTAACATGCACAAAGATATTTTCTTGTATAATTAGGTGTTTACCGGCATAAAATGGTAGGATTTTTTTAGTAAAAAGTGATTTTACTATTGCTTATCCGGGGAAAATTCCAGTGTATAAATTTTAACCAGCAATAAAAACAAAGAAATGAGCAGCGGGCCGAAAATTAAGCCGATAAATCCAAACAAGTTAATGCCGATAATTACCCCAAAAGCTGTCACCAGCGGATGTGTATCTCCAATTTTTTTCTGTATGGCAAATCGAAAAATACTATCAACCGTGCTCACAATGCCAAAGCCATAGATCAGCATTGCAAAGCCTTTCCAGGTATCATTTTGCGCAAAAAATATGAGCGCAATGGATACATATCCCGCTGCTGCACCTACTACCGGGAGCATAGATGTGATACAGGTAACAACAAACCAGAACAAAGGTTCCTTTACCCCAAGCACCAGGTAGCCAATTAAGCCAATAACGCCCTGGAAAAGCGCAATCAGCGGTATCCCGATAGCATTGGACAATACCATATTTTTTACTTCGTTGGCTACCCGGTTCAGGTTTACGTCACTCATTGGTAATACGCGGTATAAGGTTCTTTCCATAGAACGACCCTCTACCAGCATAAAATAGAGAATGAGGTACATAAAAATAATAGTAGTAATGGTATTAAAAGTAGCGCCTAACAAGGATGGCAGGTTGCGTGCAAGAAAACTTCCCAAAGAATTTATGTTATCATCATTGATAAACGTAAACCCTGTTTTTACTTCTATGTTTTTAACAAATGATTTTAGTGCTGCAATAAGTTCTGATGAATGCTGTATGGTGAAATTGATTTTTGATGAAAGCATATTTATGACGACCCCAATTGGCACGAGTATAATTAAAAAAGATGCAATCATCAGCAGCGCCGCTGACCATGAAGATTTCCATTTTCTGATATAGATTAAACGAAACATCCACTTACGCATGATCACATACAGCGTGAGCGCACCCAGGAAAGCTGGAATAAAACTTTTTAGCTCACTGAATAATATATATCCCAGTAAAACAAGTGCTGAAATAAAAGTAAGTTGCCTTATTCTGCCATCATTGATATAATCATTCATACCGGCAAGGTAAAAATAAAAAACCATCCATGTTACAGGTGGTTTTTAATACCCGGAGCAGTCTATATTTTTTTGTGTTTCCATTTTCCTTTTTGAAATAAAATATATGCTGCAATGGCAGTGGTTGTTTCCGCAGCCGGAATAGCTATAAAAACACCCGTGGGGCCCATATGAATAACTTTTGAAAGAAAAAATGCGAGCGGAATCTGGAAACACCAATAAGCAAAAAAGTTTATGATGGTCGGTGTGCGCGTATCACCCGCACCGTTAAAGGCATTCATGTACACCATACCAATTCCATATAAAATAAAACCGCAACTCATAATCCTGATAGTATTTACTGCGTATCCGGCCACGGATGGCTCTTTGGTAAAAAAAGCAGCAATGGATTCAGCAAATACCAGAAAGATAATCGACACAGAACCCATAAAAATAGCATTGTATTTAGCCGTTCTTTTTACAGACAATACGGCTCTTTCGGGTTGGCCGGCGCCAAGGTTTTGCCCCACCAATGTTGCGGCCGCATTGCTGAGCCCCCAGGCAGGTAATAAGAAAAATAAAATTACCCGTATCCCTATTTGGTAACCTGCCGAGGCGTCACTGTGCCCGGTTTGTGCAACAAGGCTTGCCAGTACTATCCAACTGCCGGAACCTATCAGAAATTGTAATGTTCCCGGCCACGCAATGTCAATGAGCGACCGGATAATCGTCCAGTCTGGCGTAAGATGTTTAGCCGTAAATTTTATGAGGCTCTTACCATTGAATAAATGATACAATTGATAAGCAACACCAATGCTCCGCCCAATGGTTGTTGCCATAGCGGCGCCCTGCAATCCAAATGCAGGTATGGGGCCAAGCCCGCGTATCAGTAACGGGCATAAGATAATGTTACAGATGTTTGCCAGCCATAAGCTTTTCATGGCCATCATAGCATTGCCTGCGCCGCGAAAAATACCGTTAATGAGAAACAGCAGCATAATTACCAGGCTACTGCCCATTATGATATGCGTGTAGTTAATGCCCGATTGAATAGCGGCCGCTTCCGCACCCATCACCCTTAATATATCGGCAGAAAAAATAAATCCGGAAATGCTTACAGCTAAAGTAATAACCAAAGCAAGAAAGATTGATTGCATACCGGCTTTTGTAGCCGCCGCCGGATCTTTTTCCCCGATACGGCGGGCTACCATAGCCGTTGCTGCCATGCTGATACCAATAGCCAGCGAGTAAATAATAGCAATAACAGATTCTGTAAGGCCAACAATGGACGTAGCATGTTTGCCCAAATGACTTACAAAAAAAATATCCACCACGGCAAAAACGCTTTCCATGCACATTTCCAACACCATAGGAATGGCCAATAATATTACAGCCTTGCGTATGCTGCCTTGCGTATAATCCATGGGTTCACCACTCATGGATTGTTTAATAGTTGAATAAATGCGGGATAGTTTATTAATGGGTAAAGTAGCGTGTTGAGAAGGCATATGAAATGGTTGAAAGTAAATAAAATGTATACAGCAACCAGGGAACAGTTGCTTGCAGCGTAAAACAATAAGTGGAGGTTCTTTACAATGGGGGCGAACCTAAGACATTTTCATATGCTGAAATTGTAGAAGTAATAAAAGTAGGGATATTTTTGGGATGGATAAAAGAAATCTTCCCGTTGTGGCATAGTGCGTGATGAATGATTCAATTACCGGTTAGAGGCCTTTACGCGATGCGATAAAATAATAAAAGTGCATCAACAATTAAAACATATCAGTACATTGAAGAAGTTAAAATAAACTTAGACAATTTGAAAAGAACATTGGTCATCGGCGATATCCATGGTGGACTAAAAGCGCTGGTGCAAGTGCTGGCGCGGGCGTCTGTATCTGCCTGTGATACGCTTATATTTTTAGGTGATTATGTTGACGGCTGGAGTGAATCGGCACAGGTAATTGAATATGTTATTAATTTATCCTTGCAACAACAATGTTTTTTTATAAAAGGCAACCATGATGTATGGTGCGAAGATTGGCTGCGCACGGGAAACGCTGATAAAACATGGCTTTTTCATGGTGGACAAGCTACTGCAAAAAGTTACAATCACATTGATATAGCAACCCGCCAGAAGCACTTAGATTTTTTGGAAGAAATGGGGCTATATGAAATTGATGAACACAACAGGTTATTTATTCATGCAGGTTTTACTTCTATGCATGGTCCGCAAAAAGAATTTCATTCGTCTAATTTTAGTTGGGACAGAACCCTATGGGAAATGGCCATTACCCTGGATAAGCAGATAACGACAGATTCAATTTTATTCCCCAAAAGATTAAAACTGTTTGATGAAATTTATATTGGCCATACACCAACATTATATTATGATGTTACAATTCCCATGAACGGCGGTAATGTATGGAACATAGACACAGGTGCGGCCTTTACGGGCAAGTTGAGTGTAATGGATATCAACACAAAAGAATTTTGGCAGAGCGATATTGTTAGAGATTTATATCCGGGAGAAACAGGCAGAAACAGAAGTTAATAAAATAGAAAAGAGATGCCCGCTTTTAAAGTTGAGGCCGGTGATCAGGCCCTGGATTTATTTACCTGCAATGTTATTTTCATTCCAGCACAGGTATCTCAATTCTTCTTAACCTGGAAAGATAAACCGCCTTATTTCTATAATCAATAACCAGGAATGCGAATTGTTTAAAAAACCCCATACCAATTAATTTTTCTTTTACGATTGTGTTAGTAGCAATACATTCGCCAGAGAGACCACCCCAATAGTAATTTCCTATCCACATACTGTCGATAATAACACTATTCTCAATAGTATCGGCGCCCGCTGGGGTAGAAACCTTTTTTGTCATTTTAAAAACCTGCTTACCGCTGGCAGTAAGCGGCACAAATTCGTTCGCGGGTATAATCATACAGCCATTGTAACCTATATCTAAGCCAAATTTCTTTTTTATGGATTTGCTGAGGGTTACTTCAATTTCGATTGCCTTATCAGTAAACGTCGCGGGTACTGGTTCTGTATCCTGCAATCCCTGAATGGAATCCATTGAGGAAGCAAAGGTTATCATATTATTACTGAAATCGATCTTCCAGATTCCCAGGTTCATGATGTTTTCGCCAATAACACCATCAATTTTGCCGGTATTTGCTTCATTCGAAATGTTGTAAAATGCTACATTTTTAAAACTCAGCTCACCTATATTGATCTTGTCGCACATATATACATCGCCATGTATGTTTTTTCCATCTGCCGTAGTGGTCTTGTATAAAAGGTTATTCGATCTTAGCACAGATGGGTTATTCTTTAAAACAGCATCGTTAACCCAGGATGGCGAATGATTATCGAGGTAAAGTTTATATTCTTTTTTATTAACTCCCCAGAACGTAGAAATAATAATTCCCTTGCTGTCGCTTTGAAAAGGGATTTGAATGTTGAAATGTTCGGGCCAGGTGATGGTAATGCTCTTATCTGAAGCGCACCCAAATAGTGTACATATGACGCAAATGCGCAGCAGGTAATCAGTCTTTTTTATATGTATTTGGTTTTGGCAATGCATTGCTGACTGAATGTAAACATAAAATATAAAAACGGCAACTGGCGCTGTTGCACAGAACTATAATTGAATGTTAAACCAGCAAGTTGAAATGTTCCGGTACAGATTTTTGATAGAAAGATGCGATGGGCCGTCAAATAATAATTCTACACTTTAAAAAGCAGGTTATTTAGCGGAATGTTTCTTTAACCAGGAAATCTACCCTTTTGTTATAATAACAGCTACCTGCTCGTGCTTACGGTTGTACGTAAGATATTTATATTCTTTCCCGGTTTCTTCCAGCAATTCTTTAAACGCCTTAAATTCACCTTCCTGCCAACCCGGGTAATTAAAATATTCATCAAAAACAATGACGGTTCCTGTTACAATACTGTTTTTTAAATACTGAAAAATTGTTTTTGTGGATGAATACAAATCGCAATCTACATGCAAGTAAGCCAAAGGTCTGTTATCAGGTTTAAATTCAGGTAACGTTTTATCAAACCACCCTTTTATCAGGGTCACATTTGCTTCTACTTTGGGCAATTGGTCTAAGGTAAAGGAGCCCTTTTTAAAACCATCCCGCCAATATTCTGGCAACCCCTCAAAAGAATCAAATCCATATATTTTTGTATTCTTCAATTTTTTTGCAATATGGTTGATCGTAGTACCCGTGAAAACACCAAATTCCATCACAATACCATCTTTTATGGTAATTTGCTCAATGGCAACATCATGCACCTTTAAATTTTTATCAACAGACATTATATTCTGCATGTGTTGTTCTACATAGTCGATGGTAGAAATTAAAGACCTTACAGATCTGGCAAAGCGAATGTCCTGGCTAAGTTTGCCCACAACCAATTCGTACATGGATACAAAATATTTTTTCATGTAAACTTTATAACTAAGGTTAAAAATTCAGGCTTTTGGCGGCAAGCAGATTTGAATGAGCAATATATAATAATCAGGCCACGATTAGAAAAATTTATCAATAGTTCGCACCCGGGGCTTAGGTTATCATTCATCGCAATAGATTAGACTGATGCATACAGCCGGTACAATTTCTTGCCAAATTTAATAATTATTTGCCTGGCGCTTTCTATATAATGTTCGCCGGATAAGACCGCATGGACCAGTAATGGATATAATTGTGTTAATAGTAAACGCTGCTGCCACCCTTCCTCCAGCGGGTATATTTCATGACAGGCATCATAAAAAACCTGCGGAAAGCCGCCAAATAATTTTGTCATTACAAAACCCATTTCACGGTGACCATAATAAACAGCCGGATCAAAAATGGCGGCATTCCCGTCATTGGTAATCATATAATTTCCACCCCAAAGATCTCCATGAACCAATGCAGGTGTCTCTGCGGGAGATAGAAAAGCTGCCTGCCGGCAAAGTGCCGTTGTATCATCAATATCGGTTCTTGAAAAAAACGACTACTGCATTCGTGCTAACGGCAATGGACACCCTGGGTTGTCCCAAACCTTTCCGTGACACGGTCTTTGTATTTGTATTGCCTCAAATTGAACTTTCTGAGGGTAACGATACCTCTATGGTAATCACCCAGCCTTTGCAATTGCATGCTGTTCCTGCAGACAGCACCACACTTAACGATAGCTGGGTTCCAGGTACCTGGCTAAAAAATGCTGCCATCAATAACCCCGGTAGCCATTATTTCTTCATCATCTGTTGACAACATTGTTTACACCGTAACAGCTAAAAATTCAATAGGCTGTTATGCAACAGGCAATATAAAAGTGATTGTATACAGAACAATACCCGGTATATTTATGCCGAATGCATTTACACCCAATGCAGATGGTAAAAACGATGTGATTGGGCCACTCCTGGCCGGCATAGCAAGCCTTGATTATTTTAAAGCATTCAACCCCTGGGGACAGGTAGTTTTTCTTACAACGCAAAATGCCAAAAGTTGGTATGGAATCATTGGCGGTAAATTGCCAGATCCGGGTGCATTTGTTTATATCGTTCAGGAAAAAGGTTATACCGGTAAAGCCATTTCCAAAAAAGGAAGCTTTGTATTGGTGAGGTAATTTTCTTATGCCACGCAAATAAGCTCTGAAGGACGCGCAATATGTCAGCGATGGATGTCGCCCATCGTACCAAAAGCATCACAAAATAAAATCAATGATAATGAATAAACACTGGCGTGATATCATACCCCGGTGGTGCAAATGCGGGATTTTTTAAAAATGATGTATCAGTTAGTGTATGAAGAAACGCTGTGAGCTGTCCTGTTTCGTAATTACTTAACGGTATTTTATGAAGCAGTAAAGAATCCGTATTATCCATAACTACCATCTTGTTGCGATAATGTTCATATACATTCTGCAAACTAAAAAAACGCCCGTCATGCCCATATGGCGCGGTGATAGCAACATTTCGTAATGAAGGCACTTTAAATTTAAGTGAGTCCTTTTTATCGTGCGTAATTTTCATTCTCCCGTAATCATTCAGTGTATTGTCTAACTTCAGGCCCGTGTTGCGGTAAGAAAAATCTGAAAACAACGGCTCGGTATGACAACTGCTGCATTTCTTTTTAAAGATGTCGTAGCCTAATTTTTCCGGTAAGATAAATGCTGCTGCGCCACGCATTACTTTATCATATTTGCTGTTGCTGCTCACCAGCATCAATACAAACTGGCTAATAGCCATATTCATTTTTTGTGTGTTGATGAGCGGCGCACCAAAAGCTGCTTTAAACATTCTTTTATAGGCTGTATCCCGGTTTAATTTTTTAATTACATTTTCCAATGTTTCACCCATTTCATTTATTGCAGTTAACGGCGCCATCGGTTGCAGATCAAGATGAACAATGCCACCATCCCACATAAATTCTTTTTGCCAGGCCAGGTTTTGTAAAGATGGCGCATTGCGTGTGGTGAGTGTATTGTTATAGCCGTGACTAAGATTATGATCATACGTAGCAAAGCCCCCAAACTGCTGATGGCAACTGGCACAGGAAATAGTAGAATCTTTACTCAGCTTCTCGTCATAGAATAATTTTCGGCCAAGCTCAAAACCTTCTTTTGTTAGTGGATTGCTTTTAAAATTGTAAAGTGGTTGCGGCCACCCCGGCGGCACAATAAATTTTATTGGTGAAGGTTTATTGCCGGCATTTATCCATGCAATGCCTGCAAAGCAAAAAAGAGAAATAAATATAATTGTCATTATCCTCATGGTGCAATAGAAAACATGGCGCTGTAATTATCTGCAATCTGCATGGCCAATACACCTGGCTGATGGCATACGGGTGATTGTGAAATTTTTAATGGATGTGCGCCGCTAAACCATTTTAAAATATCTGCTTGCACAACAATAACGTTGTCTGCGGACGATCGCCCTGCAGGGACATTCAATTTTATTCTTCTCAGCGCGTTTTCGCGTGCCCGGAAGCCACCAACATCCCAGGTAAAGCTATGGGCGGGTGCATGAGAAGAATCGCTTTGCCCTTCCAGCTTTGCGAAAACATACCCACTGTTCCATGTCCAGAACATACCGTTCATTGGGTCAAGGCTGCCAGTTTGCACGCCGCTGATATTCTTAGCGCTATCCACCCCAATTAAAAAAGAAATTGATTTGATCCCCGCGGCAGGCAATTGAATCATTTTTGAAAGCGAATCGTCTTCGTTTACCAAATAGTAATTATTTGACAGGTTGATCTCCTTATCACTTCCATCAACAATAGAAATATGAGAAATATAGTACCTGAATTTGTTGATGACAAACGGCTCACCAAAATTATTTGTATACGTTTCATCAAACAATTTCAGTTCTTTATTACCAACCAAATTTTTGAAGTGGATGGCTGTAGTCGCTTCTTTATTTTTATAGATGAATGTAAATCCACCTGTTGCTAAACAGATAAACAAAACGATTACAAAATATCCTTTTCTCATTTCTTAAACTGCTTGGTATAAAGATACGTAATGAAGGGTTTTGCGGTTGGAAAGCAGCAGGCGCAGCGATCAAAGGGTGGGTCGCCCTTTTTGCGACTTCCCACAGTGAATCTCCCCGATCCCGATGCAGTTGGGTCATTCAATCACACCACCAATCTTACTAAACTGATACCCTCTTTTTTTCAATTCAGTAATCAACTCCGGCAACAATAAATAAAACTTATCCGTTCTGCGGGGATCGGTACCAATATGCACCAACAAAATAAATCCTTTCAAACGGTTGGGCGATTGTTGTTCAAATTGAAGAACAGACTGCAGAATGGTTTTGCTGTCAACGTATTTATTGCCGAGCTCAGGATAAGTATAATCAGCGTTGCTGCGCGTGCCCGCAGAAAATGAAACAAGTTGTAAGCCCATACTTTTCGTCCAGCTTGCAATAGAATCATTATACCATTCATACGGCGGTAAAAAATAATGCGCCTGTTTATAACCAATGCCCAGCTTTCCAAGTTCTTTATAAGCTTGCTTTAAATCATCTGTAAATTGTTCATGCGTTACCAGCAGGCTATCTCGTTTTTCCCAATCACAATAGAGTAAATGCTTATCAGAATGCACGCCCAGGTAGTGGCCATTCAGTTTCAATTTTGCGATGATCGATTTGAAGTTCTTATTTCTGTAAAAATTACCAGTCAGAAAAAACGAAGCGGATACTTTTTCTTTTTTTAAGGCATCAATAATGTCTTCGCCCCCATCCCCAAATTCATCACCCGTAAAAACCAATGCAATTTTTTTACTGATCATTTTACCACGAACAATAGCACCATGATCAACTACAGGCTTGTTTATATTAATTACCTGCTTTGCCTGGGCTTCTTTTTGGGCGAGCAAATACACCAGGCTTGCAGTTCCATCCATCGTCGGCTCGTTGGTGCTGTAGTCGCCTGCATCATCATGATACACTACTAAATCAGATTGAAATGCTTCATTTACATCGGGATTAAATAATTTAAGCCCGCGCAGGTTTTTATAAATACTTCCATATACTGGTCCGTCAATCAACGCACCATTTAGATCGTATTGTTTTAGCAAAGACAATGATGAGTGCGGATGCAACGGTGTATTTCCATTGGCAGGTAATCCATATACCATAGATTTTCCCCAGGGATTGCAACCAAACAACCAATCGAATCCAGCCTGCTCCAGCTCTGCAAACTGATTATCTCCGCTTAATATTCTGTATAAGTAACATTGAATGGTAAACGACACCGTAAGATTATTGGAACACCAAATAAACGGTACCCCACGATAAAAAGCATTTTGGTTCGCTTTTTTCCAAACCCTTTCTATTCCTTCTTTGTAGTAAGAAATTAATAACGTTTTATTTTTCTGATCTGCATCTTTGGCTAGTTCATAATGACCAAAATTGTGAAACGGATACCATTCGTAATGTTTCGCGGTATCAGCACCCATCCAGGGTGTAACGGGTTCTTGCGCACCGTAACTGAGTGATTGACTAAGATATTTTTTGTCTTTGGTAAGTTTATACAAATTGGCTGCCGCCAGTTCCATATCATCTACCCAATTATCTTCTTCATAAAAATATGGTTCGCGGTTGGGTGCCGTTTGTGCTACGCCCGGTTTGTTTAATCCCAACTGGTACGCGCTATTAGATTTATCGGCTAGCAGGTGAGATAAACCACTATCTTTTTTTTGATACACCAATGCACCCAATGCAAAAGCACTGGCAAATTTACCGGCAGCCGAAGCAACGCCTGTGCTGTGGTTTTTATATTTACCCAATCCCTGCGGTTGACCGGTTGCAAAATAAACAGGGCGCCCTTTTCCTTTTCCAATGCCATAATCAACAGAATCGTGATTGGGTAAACGAAAGCCTGCATGGTCACGATCGTCTGCCAATTGTGTAAACAGCCAGTCTTTACGCGGATGCATTTTGAGCAACCAATCAAGCCCCCATTTAGCTTCATCCAAAACATCTGCTGTTCCGTTATTTCCTTCTAACCCATTGGCTAAATGTGTATCTGTAAATACAGTTGGAAAATCACGGTACGCCGCCAGCAAATGATAGGTAGCATTGGCCGAGGTAGTAACGTATTGCAAGTAATCTGTCGCATCATGCCAGCCACCGGCAACGTCAATGTGGGTCGTATCCGGCATTGGTCCGTACATCGTATATCCATCACCGGTATGGCATGAATCTTTTAAAAATGGATTGAACCCGCTTCTTTGCTGGCGCATGTAATTAAGCGCGAAATTAGCTGTCCCATTGTACACATCATCACCAATTACAAACGCCGGCGATTTTGCCGTACCGCATTGAATATAATATTTGCCCGGCCTTATAAAATTTGTAAATGGTAAGCGTAACGTTTGTGTAAAAGGGCCGTAAGCGCCGTATGATTTCTCAGCCACAGCGCTGTAAACAACTTTATCAGTTGCCGCATCAGCTAATTGAAATGAATTGGGAAAACCTTTTTCTTTACTCGCCCAAACAGCCACCTTAGTTCCTCCTGGCGTATAACCAAGTTGATTAACCCTTACCCATTGTTGCGCGTAGCTATTGCCGCAGTTGACCAGGAGTAAAACGATAATAGTATATTTTGTAATTGCTATAACGTTCATAACGATTCTAATTTATGCTGTTAAAGTGGTTGCATTATCACGCTAATTATAACATGACCGATCCTGATTTGAATTGCTGAATATAACAGTAATTTTTTTATTCATTACATGCAGTATTTTTATACTCATGTTAAAAATCCTCCGTCATCTTTTCCCGTTGTTTATCGTTCAGTTTTTCACCTGGCTGGCGTTATTTGCACTGTGGATTTATGCCACACCGGTTATTACCAGGTATGTATTTAATACAACCGATGCGGAAAGCGGCGACTTTGAAAATGGAACCACCTGGGTGGGCATTTGTTTTGCCTTTTACAGTACCCTGGCGGCATTTTTAGTATTTATGATACCCTTACTTTCGAAAAGAATTTCCAAAGAGAAATTACATGCGTGCGCGTTGCTGGCCGGCGCTATCGGTCTGTCACTTATCTATTTTATTAAAAGCAAATACCTGTTATTCTTCTCCTTCGCATTTATCGGCATTGCCTGGAGCAGCATCGGCAATATTCCGTATGCAATTATTAGCAGCATTGCTCCCGAAGAAAAAATGACAACCTATTTCGCAGTCTTTAATTTTTCGGTTGTTATTCCGCAGGTTGCGGCCGCGTTTTTATTAAGTTATGCCAACCGGCAATTTTTTAAAGGAGAAACGATTGATATTATGCTGCTTGGTGGATGCAGCATGTTGATTGCGTCTGTCTGCATGTTTTTTGTAAAGGTTCACGGCCGCCTGAATGACGAATTCGGGCAGGCAAAGACGCAATTAGATTAAGACAGCAAAGAATATTTTCTTTGATGTCTTCGCGTTAAATATTTATTCTTCTGCGGTATCCAGTATTTCATCACTATTTATTTCTGGCAAATACTGATCGCTATTAGCAGGTGGCAGCGCTTCTACATCCTGTAATTTGCGATTGATTGCCCGGGTGCGTTTTCCCATCAGCTCGTCGATCTGGCTGCTGGCGAGATGCAGGTTTTTTTGCGCTTTTTCCATCAAACCGCCGAATTTTGCAAACTCCGTTTTAACAGCACCTAAAATTTTCCAAACTTCACTGCTGCGCTGTTGCAGCGCCAGCGTTCTAAAACCCATTTGTAAACTGTTTAAAATGGCCGCCAGTGTTGTTGGGCCGGTAACGATTACTTTATACTCCCGCTGCAAAACATCCAGCAAACTTGCTTTGCGAACCACTTCGGCGTAGATACCTTCAAATGGTAAAAACATAATGGCAAAATCTGTTGTGTTGGGCGGATCAATATATTTGTCCCTGATATCCTTTGCCATCTTTTTAATTACGTTTTCCATATTCTTTGAAGCGTTTTCTATCAACACA
>JBDUAY010000509.1:0-3975 GCA_040004415.1 Bacteroidota bacterium
ATATCTGGTATTTTTTTTTGATGGAATTGTTCAGGAGTTTACGCACTTCCTGCAAAGTGTCTTCATTGTCTGCAAGCCGTTTCAGCAAATGATCTTTTGCAGGTTGCAAGCTTATTTTGTGTCTTGCAGCAAGTGTTTGTCCAAAGCTTTCCATTTGTGCCGTGCTGAACAGCTCTTCTCTCAGTGGTTCTTCATTGGTATAGCTGGACCTGGCATCATTCGTCTGAAAAAAAGATCTCATGTTCGAAATGAGCTCGTGTGCCGCAGGTATCAATTTTAATTTCATACATTCAATTAAAGCTTTTGTAATGCAGTGTTTACAATGGCTTGTGCTTCATCAATTAACTTTTTAAGGTGATCGGCACTTAAAAAACTTTCAGCATAAATTTTATAGATTTCTTCAGTTCCTGAAGGACGTGCAGCAAACCAGCCATTGTTGGTGGTAACTTTTAAACCACCTATGCCCGCATTGTTACCCGGCGCGTCTGTTAATATATGTTCAATTTTTTCGCCAGCCAGTTCCTTTTCTTTTATTTGTGAAGCAGACAGTTTCTTTAGTTTTTCTTTTTGTTCCGGGTTTGCTTTTGCTTCAACACGGTCATAATACGGATTGCCAAATTCATTGGTAAGTTCCTTGTATAATATGCCTGGGTCTTTGCCGGTTTTTGCGGTAATCTCTGCCGAAAGTAAAGCTGGAATAAAGCCGTCCTTATCAGTCGTCCAGACACTTCCATTCAACCTGGAAAAAGCAGCACCGGCACTTTCTTCCCCACCAAAACAAAGCGATCCATCCAACAATCCATCAACGAACCATTTAAAACCGACGGGCACATCAAATATTTTCCGACCCGATTTTGCTGTAATGCGGTCAATCAATTGCGTAGTTACAACTGTTTTTCCAATGGCGGCGGTTTTATTCCAGTGTAACCGGTGCTGCAGCAGGTAAGAAACAGCAACGGAAAGATAATGATTGGGGTTTAAAAGTCCCGCACTCTTGGTAACAACGCCATGACGGTCATGATCTGTATCGCACGCAAAAGAAATATCGTAGCCGTCCTTCATAGCAATCAGTCGTTGCATAGCGTAAGGAGAAGAAGGATCCATGCGGATTTGCCCATCCCAATCTACCGTCATAAAACTAAAGGCCGGGTCAACAATTTTGTTTACTACGGTAAGGTTGAGTTTAAATCTTTCTGCAATCGGTTCCCAGTAATGTACACCTGCCCCACCAAGCGGATCTGCACCTATTCTTATTTTTGAATCACGAAGAAGGTTCATGTCAATGATATTGTCAAGATCATTGATGTAGGTGTTCAGATAGTCGTGCCGGTGCGTTGTAGCAGCATTTAATGCTTTGGCAAACGAAATTCTCTTTACTGCCTGACAATTATTCTCCAATAATTCATTGGCTTTGGCTTCAATCCAGTTTGTAACACTGGTGCCAGCGGGTCCGCCACTGGGTAGATTATATTTAAAGCCACCATCATCAGGCGGATTGTGAGAAGGCGTAATCACAATGCCATCTGCCAGACCCGTTTTGCGCCCACCATTGTATTTCAAAATAGCATGGGAAATAACAGGAGTGGGAGTATATTCATCTCCGTCTGCTATCATCACTTCAACACTATTGGCTGCTAGTACTTCCATTGTGGTCGCGAAAGCAGGTGCAGAAAGAGCATGCGTATCAAACCCTACATATACAGGGCCGTCAATTTTTTGTTCTTTGCGGTAAAAGCAAATGGCCTGCGTTATGGCAAGTATATGGTTTTCATTAAAAGAATCTTTTAGTGATGAACCCCGGTGACCGGAGGTGCCAAATACCACTCGTTGGCCGGGTATGGCAGCATCGGGCTTTTCAGTATAATAGGCCGTTACCAGCCGTGGGACGTTTACAAGTATATTTTGCGCTGCCGGCTTTCCGGCTAAAGGAGATATAGTCATCTTTTCTTTTATTTATCTCTGATTTCAATAGCTGCCAGTTTGGCCAGCCGACGTTTGTGTCCTTCCACGCCACTGAATTTTGCTTTCAGGGAAATATTTACCTGTTCCCCCGCTAAAGGCGGTGTAGTTACAGAGCGCTCTGGCAGGATTCTAATAACCCGATTAGCGTATTCATCTTGTATAATTTATTTTCTAAATTAATCAGGTGCTGTGATATTTATTTGTACAACTATGAAGTCAATGCCTTTGCTCTTTTTACTACATTTTCTACTGTAAAACCATATTCTTTCATTACTTCTTCCCCTGGCGCAGATTCTCCAAATCTATTAATGCCAATTATATCGCCTTCTTCAGTTATATACTTATGCCAGCCCAATGGCGATCCGGCTTCCACTGCCAGTCGCTTCCTGATTGAGGCTGGAAATATTTTTTCTTTATACACTTTACCCTGTTTCTCAAATAATTCCCAGGATGGCATGCTGACCACACGTGCGGCTATGTTTTGTTCTTGTAATTTTTGTTGAGCCGCCAGCAACAATTGAACTTCCGAACCCGTGCCAATCAAAATAATGTTGGGTGGTGTTGCTGATTCCGAAAGAATGTAAGCGCCTTTTTCCAATTCAATGGCCTTTGTATATTTTTCCTGGTCTATTACCGGAATTTCCTGGCGGGTTAGTATTAATGCAACCGGACCGCCGGAATGTTCAATGGCTACCCGCCAGGCCTGTACGGTTTCATTGGCATCAGCCGGGCGAATCACTGTTAAATTGGGAACCGAGCGTAAACTGATCAGTTGCTCGATGGGCTGGTGGGTAGTGCCATCTTCACCTAATGCAATACTATCATGCGTAAAAACATAAATGGCGCGGATTTTCATAATCGCTGCCAGCCGGATAGGGGGCCGCATATAATCAGAAAATATCAGGAACGTAGCCCCATAAGGAATAATATACTTACTAAGCGCCAATCCATTTAAGATAGCGCCCATAGCGTGTTCCCTGATGCCAAAGTGGAAATTGCGGCCCTCACGATTTTGCGCTGAAAATGATTTGTAATTCGCCAGGATGGTGTCCGTAGAGGGTGAAAGATCAGCAGAACCTCCGATTAAATTGGGTAAATAATCAGCTACTGCATTTAACGCTTTGCCCGAGGCTTTGCGTGTTGCCATTTCTTCCCCGGCTTTAAAAACCGGTAACTTTTCTTTCCATCCTCCAGGTAATTTACCACTGCTCAGCAACTCGTATTCATTGGCCAGTGCGGCATATTTTTCCTTGTATCTTTTATAAAGATCGTTCCAATCCTTTTCTTTATCTATTCCTTTTTTACCTGCTTCCCGATAATAATTCAATACTTCGTCAGGCACAACAAAATATTTATCAGGGTCAAACCCAAAATTCTCCTTCACGAGTTTCACTTCCGCTTCACCTAACGCAGAACCATGTGCAGCGGCCGTATCTTCTTTATTGGGACTACCATAACCAATATGAGTTCGCACTTTTATCAGGGAAGGGCGATGGGTTTCCTTTTGTGCATTTTTTATTGCTGCTGATAAAGCATCTAAATCATTGCCATCAGCAAGTACCTGGATATGCCAGCCGTAGGCTTCAAAGCGTTGCGCTATATCTTCATCAAATGTAATGCTGGTCTTTCCTTCAATAGTTATTTGGTTATCATCATATAAATAAATCATGTTACCCAACTGAAGATGCCCGGCTAAAGAAGCGGCTTCGGAACTTAAACCTTCCATCATGTCGCCGTCGCTGCAAATAGTGTAAATCTTATAGTTGAAAATGTCAAAGCCAGGTTTATTATAGCGGGCCGCCAGGTATTTTTGCGCGATGGCAAACCCCACACCATTTGCAAATCCCTGTCCCAACGGACCAGTCGTTACCTCAATGCCCGGTAACAATCCATATTCCGGATGCCCCGCGGTTCTACTGTGCAATTGGCGGAATTTTTTTATATCGTCCAGTGTGATAGGATAACCTGTTAAGTGCAAAAAACTGTATTGCAGGAGGCAGGCATGGCCGCAGG
>JBDUAY010000125.1:0-13440 GCA_040004415.1 Bacteroidota bacterium
AAATTTTTACGTAAGATTGGCATAGAATTATCGGACGATGAAATACTTTGCCCCGCCGTGAATGAAGAAACGCAGGAAACCAATATAAAAAATATTTTCCTGGCGGGAGTTATTTGCGGTGGCATGAATACCCATCGTTTATTTATTGAAAACTCCAGGGTGCATGCGGAAAAAATTATCAATAAAATAAAAATGGATAGATAAGTTTTATGCTTTTTATCAGCAACCCTTGTCCTGACTACAACTGTTCTGAATGTTGAAAAAAAAAGAAGTCAGATTCTATTGCCTGAAACCATAGGATGGGGACTTGCCGCAGATGCTATGGCGATACCAATAAAATATATTACAATTAAACCGGCTTTTTCATCAGCCAATCCGTTTGCACGTCATTGCCCAGTATAAAATCGTGTTCGCCAAATTTTTCAAACCCAAATTTTGTGTAAAATGTTTTGGCCCGTTCGTTGTGTTCCCAAACACCTAACCATATGAGTTGCTTATTTTTTTCTGACGCGATCTGAATGCACTTTTGCATTAACATTTTGCCAACCCCCAGGCCGATTGTTTTTTTGGCTGCGTAAATCCGTCCTATTTCAATGGAGGCGGCGGTCCCTAACTCCGGTGGATTTTTGCTTTCTGTTAATTTTGCGTATCCCACTAAATCATCATCCATAAACGCCACAAGGAAAATATTTTGGTCATCGCTTACTTCGTCTGCCAACGCCTGCATGCTAAAAGATTCGTTCATAAACTTATCCATATCCGCTTGCGAGTTAAACGCAGCAAAGGTGTCATAGAAAGTCTGCCTGCTTAAAACTGCAATATTTTCTGCATCTGCTCCTGTTGCCTGTTGTATTGTGATATCCATGCCGCAAGCTAATAATTCATTTGTAAAATATAAAACGCCCACCGGGGAGGCGAACGTTTTATAGATTTATTTAATAAGTAAAAATAAGGCGTTATCTGAAATGCGCCACGCACAAGGCCAGGTCAAAAATGATTTAAAAATTAAACGCCGACCCAACACTGTATATATTCGCTTTGCTGTCGTTCAGCCCGCGCATGTACTGAAGTCTTACTTCAATATTATGTGTGCCGCGACCAACTCCAAAACGCACACCGGCATTAGCTACCGGGCCAAAAGTATTCAGTTTAGTAGTCGTATACCCGTCATCGTATTGGTTCAGGATATCTGAAATATTATAGGTGCCATAATGATAGCCGAAGCCGCCGCCTGCAAAATATCCAAACCTGTCTTCAGTTGTTTTGGTAGAACCCGCGCCCATATTAAGGTTGATAATTAACGGCGCATTGAACATGACGCTTAATGTATTGCTGGATGAACTGCCGTATTGACTATTGTAATCAGCACTGTAACTGCCTGATACGCCAACTGTAAAAGGAATACCAACTGATACCGACATGTTTTCCTGTTCAATAAAATTAAACCGTGGAGAATACGTAAGGCCACCATTTACAGATGCTTTACCACCCGGGGCTGTAGCAACAAAAACATTGAGGCCGGCGCCATGCATAAAACTCTGTGAGAAACCCGCCGTTGCAGTAACAACAACAAGGCCAAGTACGAACAAACACTTTTTCATAATAGAGGATGGGGTTTAAAAAAATATTTCAACGGGGCAAATATAAAAGACAGCAATAAAAACTGCAAATAATACCAGCTATTATTTTATTGTGCAGGCTGCATGATTTTTAAATTAAAATTTGCGCAAATGCGCAGGAAGAAGAATTCGGGGCTGGAAATCAGGCTGATCAAAAACTATCGTGGTCCTTTTTGGATTCAGGCGGGCGCAGATTCAAAGACTACGGTCGTTTATACTGACAGGTATTTTACTAATTGTCTCAGGAAATATTTTCAATTACCATTGCACTGGCACCGCCGCCGCCATTGCAAATTCCGGCAGCGCCATATTTTGCTTTATTTGCTTTAAGTACATTTATCAGCGTTACAATAATTCTTGCACCACTGGCGCCCAATGGATGGCCGAGACTTACCGCGCCGCCATGCACGTTTACTTTAGCAGGATCTAATTTCATGCGGCGGCTATTTTCAATGCCTACTACTGCAAAGGCTTCATTTAGTTCCCAGTAATCAATATCAGTCATTTTCAAACCAGCTTTGGCAACTGCTTTTGGTACGGCAATACTGGGCGTTGTTGTAAACCATTCCGGCGCCTGTTCCGCATCGGCATAAGATAGAATTTTTGCAATCGGTTTTAATCCCAGCTCATCTGCTTTTTCTTTACTCATCAATACCAAAGCTGCGGCGCCATCATTCAGGGTCGATGCGTTTGCGGCGGTAACTGTCCCATTTTTATCGAAGGCAGGTGCAAGGCTGGCAATTTTATCAAACTTAACATTGTAAGGTTCCTCATCTTTTGAGAATATAATAGGGTCGCCTTTCCGCTGTGGAATTTCTACGGGGATCACTTCATTGGCAAACAATCCTTTTTCCCAGGCTGCCTGGCTGCGTTTGTAACTCGCAATGGCAAATTCATCCTGCTCTTCGCGGGTAATACCGCATTCCCGTGCACAAAGTTCCCCGGCAAAACCCATTGCCTTTCCGTCATACACATCAGTTAAACCGTCACGCACCAAACCGTCAACCAATACCGTGTTGCCATATTTATTTCCCCAGCGCAGGTTCTCCGTATAGAATGGAATATTGCTCATGCTTTCCATACCACCCGCTACAACAATATCTGCATCACCCAGTGCAATGCTCTGCGCCGCTTGGGCAATCGCTTTCATACCGCTGGCGCAAACTTTATTGACGGTTGTACAATTCACTTCATTGGGCAGTCCGGCAAATTTTGCCGCCTGTCTTGCAGGTGCCTGTCCGAGATTAGCCTGTATCACACAACCCATTAAAACATCCTGGACCTGTTCTGGTTTAATGCCCGCTTTTGCCACCGCAGCCTTAATGGCGGCAGCCCCGAGTTGTGTTGCAGACAAAGCTTTCAGCGATCCGCCAAAACTACCGATAGGCGTTCTTACGGCGGCGATGATATATACTTCTTTCATATAATTATAATTGTGCACAAAGGTAAGAATAGTCAGCCTTGATAGAATTGTTTAGGTCCGGTATGCCGCTAGTATTTATAAAGGAATACATAGAAGGCGCTAAAGCTACCGGTGTGCACGTTAAAGTACCGGATCATTGGGTAACCTTCCAGAAAGATGTTATATCTTCAAAAATTACGAACCGTCCATAAAATTATTGAAAAAAAGAAAACAAATTAACATCTGTATAAATGTGAAAAACACCACCTGTTGCGGTGGTACTTTTTCGCCCGGTTGCTATGTCTTATTTATTTTATTTTCAGTCTTACATTATCATACGGGCACAGCGTCCGGTACACATCCCTGATTTTTATATCCAACATATTTTCGATAACTTGAAGCACACCATTAAATTTAAACCAACCAGCTATGGGCGTGATGCTGCAAACTTTTTACTGGGACTGCCCCCGTCTTGAAAACCAGGCATTTGCCTGGTGGAATTTCATCTCCTCCAAAATACATTCGATCAGCGCAGCCGGGTTTACCGCACTTTGGTTACCACCAGCCAATAAAGCCGCGTCTAATACTTCGATGGGTTATGATCCGTATGATTATTATGATTTGGGCGATATTGATCAAAAAGGTTCCGTAAAAACATGGTTTGGTTCCAAAGATGAATTGATTAGCCTGATAACGAAAGCACACACTAATAATTTACAAGTATATGCTGACCTGGTGTTTCATCAAAACAGTGGGGCCGACAAAGAAGAAATCAACCCAATAGACAATACCAGCAGATGGACACAATTCAACCCGCTAAGTGGAAAATTTCCACGAACCTGGCGCGATTTTCAACCTTCAGTGTATGAAACCATCGATGGCCTTGATCCAATAACATTTGGCGCCATGCCTAATCTTTGTCACCGCAACCCGGAAGTGTACACACAATTACTTGAATATTCAAGATGGCTACTGGCAGAAATAGGTTTTGACGGATTCCGCTATGATTGTGTAAGAGGGTATGGCGCATGGATGGTGCGTGCTATACAAGAACTGCGCGGCGTCAGAAATAATGTTCGGTATGCTCCGTTTGGCGTAGGCGAATGCTGGGAAGGCGACTACACCATTGCGGAGTGGTTGAATGAAGCAAACACCTGGTCTGATAATCCATCCGCCGCATTCGATTTTCCGTTGCGCTACCGGCTGAAAGATTTATGCGATACTTATGGCTTCAGTTTGAAGACACTCGCACAGGACGGTACCGTGCTGCATGATAACCCGGCGCAAGCCGTAACCTTTGCTGAGAACCATGATATCGTGCGCGATAACCCGATTGTAAATGATAAAATGCTGGCTTACTCCTATATTCTCACGCACGAAGGATATCCCTGTGTGTTCTGGCAGGATTATTTCAATTGGGATCTGGCGCAGGAAGGCAACAGCAGCGGGATTGCGGCGTTGGTAAAGCTGCATGAAAAATATGCCGGTGGCAATATGGACGTTCTTTATTGCGACGATGATCTGTATATCATGCAACGCCGTGGATCTCAAAACCAGCCCGGCCTGATGTATGTATTAAACAACAGCGGTCAATGGAACGGTCAATCTGTACAATGCCAGTGGAACAACAGAACTTTTACGCCAATGGCCTGGCGGGGAAAAGATAATACTGATATTCCAACTACTACATCCGCAGATGGCAATGGCCATGGAGATTTCTGGGCGCCCCCAAGAGGTTATGTAGTGTATGTGCCGGACTGAAAAAAATAGTTAGCAAATCATAAAATATTCTGTCGTTGTTTTGATCGGCCATTTGAGCGCTTCAAATTGTCATCACTAAACGCGATCATGTCCGGCACCCCTCAAAAAATACCTCAAATCGGGTATTTTTTATACCTCCGGGCCGTGCTACCTTTAACAAATACTTACACCGCACTGCAATTATTTACGGACAGCCAGATTGGAATTGCCATTACACAGACTACATTGATTTATCCGCAACGGTTTCATCACTCAACTCCGCACCTGCTAAGACATTAGGGCTTTAATGGACAATCCGAACACCATTACAAAAAGTAGGACGCAAAGCCGATCTGCGACAACACCGGCATTCTTAAATTTTACATTATGAACGACTCAAAAGAAAAATCAGTGGCGGCTGCTATTGGTTCGGTTAGAACAGTGAATGTTTCTGTTCCTGTTAATTTATTATCCAGTATGGATAAAATGCAGAACATTTCCAAGACTGTTCTCGGTAAACTTGGCTGCGGCATGTGCCATTCAGGTTTCGACCTGCGTTTTATTCAGGAAATAGATTTCAGCTTCAATGCAAAAGGCGAGATAGCGCAGCATTGATTAAAATGAAAGCCGATGAATGAATTACCTGAAGCAGGCGTAGGCATGATCTATTTGCCTGCTGTGGAAAGTTTGATGGAATCGCAATTGCATCTCCTGGATGTAATTGAACTTGAACCGCAAACCTTGTGGTACAACAAAGATGCACGTTGCGATTCCTTCAACTTTAATATTGAGCAAACAAAGAAATTACAGGAATATCCCGTCAATAAATTATTTCACAGCGTTGGCTTTCCGGTAGGCGGTACCTTGTTGCCAGGTGTAGCAGAGCTTACCTTGTTGCATAAACATGCAACACAAATAAAGCCATTTTGGATAAGTGAGCACCTGAGCTTTAATATCATTGAAGAAAAGGGCAAAAAAATAAATACCAATTTTTTACTGCCGCCTGCGCAAACAAAAGAAGGAATAGCGGTGGCCGTGGAAGCTATTAATTTCTTCCAATCTCATTTCAAACTTCCTTTCGCTTTCGAAACCGGTACCAACTATTTGCAAAAACAATTACATGAAATAGACGACGGAACCTTTGTTGCCGCCATTGCTGAAAAAGCAGATTGTCATATTTTGCTGGATTTGCATAACATCATGGCCAATCAATTAAACGGCCGTCAATCAGTCAATGATTTTATACATCAATTACCCCTGGAACGCATCTGCGAAATTCACATCGCCGGCGGCTTTTTTCACAACAATTTTTATTTAGATGCACATTCAGGTGTATCCAGCAATGAATTGTTTGAGATGCTGGATAAGCTGGTCAACAGGCTTCCACACTTAAAAGCCTTAATCTTTGAAATGCTTCCTGAGTACGCATCAACAGTCAGTAAAGAGGCGATCAGTAAGCAACTCGAAAAAATGCACCGCATTTACGATCATAAAGGAAAAAATTTTGCATCCGTAAAAAGATATATTGAAAAAACGATTCCAGATCAATTGCTGCCCTACTCAGCTAAAGAATGGGAAACCACCCTTGGAAGATTGGCCCTGGAGAAAACAGTTCCCGAAAGCGGGTTGTCTGTTACTTTGCAACAAGATAATGGCATTAAAATAATTAATGAATTAATTTTCAATTTCCGGGCTTCCATGGTGGTAACCGCACTCAAATTATCGACCCGGCTTTTACGGCTTTCACTCGGAACAAATTTATTTACTGAACATCTTAAGGGCTTCTTTGCCCAGTCAAACCCCGGGGTATTTGCCTTTGCAGTTGCAGAAAAATATGCTGTATACCTGGAAGATGCAGCATTAGAAATGCCATACTTATACGAGTTGGTAGCGTATGAGATGGCCGCGTTAAATACATTGATAGATAGTGAGGCCAGGTCTGTGAAGTTTAGCTATAATCCTTTCCCGGTATTCCGGTCTTTAATAAATGGACAATTACCGGAAGCGCAATCTTCTAACATGCCTTTTGTGCTGAACATTGAACCGGATGAACAACACAGCGATAATGAATCTTTGAATTATTACGCTGTTTATCATAATTGAATATGCACTGGTCACCCGGGTCCACTACAATGTTTTACTTTAGCAGCAATTACCTGGCCTCACTTTCAGCTGTCGCAAGTGTTTTTTGCAGGCATTGTTACCGTTGGCTTTACAGGGATTTACAGCCTGCAAAAACAACTTGTGCCTTCATAATTGCAGCTTGCGCCTTACTCCGTCACAAGTTGGTGCAGCTATCTTGCCTTAATCATCACCACTTTTATTAACCGTTGAGCAAATTTGCGCCAGCTTCCTGATTTTTAATTCGCGGCCCCGACAATTAAATTACTCAATTTCCAATCCCCGCATTTCTCGGATCAGCCTTTATCCTAATCAAATATTCCATTGGCGGCTCAGCGCCTGCGAGATTGCGCACAAAATAATCCCACCGGCGGCGCATCATATACGAAGAATAATTTCCATAGCCATGCGGACTATTTGGAAAAATGACCAAATCAAAATTTTTGTTCGCTTTCTCCAGGGCTTCCACGACCAGCATGGTGTTGGACGGCGGCACATTATTATCCATCATTCCATGCGCCAGCATCAATTTACCTTTTAAATTTTTTGCATAGTTTTCATTTGCCTGGGCTTCATAATTGGATACGCCGTCTGCCTGCATCGTCAGCAATCCATCATACCGCTCACCCCAATCGTCTTCATAATTTCTATTATCATGATTGCCGGATTCTGCAATGCCTACTTTAAAAAAATCAGGATATTTAAACATCGCCGAAGCAGTGGCAAACCCACCGCCTGAATGTCCCCAAATTCCAACCCGGTTGGTATCTATATAATTAAACTTCTGCGCCAATTGACGGATACCTGATATCTGATCCGGCAAAGTATTCTCCGACATATCTCCATAACTCATGTCGTGAAAACTTTTTGAACGGAAAGGGTTACCCGTTCCTTCTATGGCGACCACAGTAAATCCAAGTTCAGCCAAAGCCTGGTTATCATTCCTGGCAGAAGCAAAAGACCATGAACCAACACTGCCGCCCTGCGGACCGGGATAAATATAATCAACAACCGGATACTTTTTGCTGGCATCAAGATTGGTGGGCACAAACATGAGTCCGTACAAATCAGTTTTACCATCGTGCGCTTTTAGTGTAACAGGTGTTGGCGCTTTCCATCCAGTCGCACGCAGGCGCGATAAATCTGTTTTTTCAATATTACTGACTATCTTTCCGTCTATGTTGCGAAACACTGCAACCGGCGCCAGGTCTGGTTTTGAATAGGTATCCGTAAAATAATTACCGGATGGAGATAATGAAAGGGTATGATTGCCATCTTCTGGTGTAAGTGAAACAAGATTCTTCCCATCAAACCCAATTCTATACAAATGACTGAAATACGGATTGCCCGTTTCACGACCAGCAGCCATAAAACACAATTGCCGTTTTCGCTCATCCACTTTAATCAGTTTGGTTACCACCCACTCACCTTTTGTAATTTGATTTTTTAATTTGCCCGTTTGTGCATCGTATAAATAAAGATGGCCCCAGTTATCGCGTTCAGAATACCAAATCACTTCATTTGTTTTATCGAGGTACCGCCAGTTAATGCTGCCCCTGCCCGATTCAAATTGTGTAGCAACTGTTTCGTCAAATATTTCCCTGATAGCGCCTGTAACGGCATTGGCTATGCGAAATTTCTCCTGCTTATGATCACGCGAAGTTGAAACAAAAGCCAGCTGCGAAGCATCGGCATTCCAGTCCACATCATCGAAACCGGTACCACCGCAAGAAATATCGTCGCAAAGTGTGCCCCTGCGCGGATCTGGTTGAATTTGCAGCAAAATTATTTTAGGGGTATCCACATTAATAATAATTCGCTGGATGGTAATGATATCTTTATCTCCCGGCAGCGGGTACTTCCATGAACGAAGCGTAGGCTTACCAACATTTGTACCAACCAAATACATATCGCTTACATTGCGCTGATCCTGTTTATAAGTAGCAATCTTTCTTGAGTCGGGCGACCAGAGCAAAATAGGTTTATCGCTTGTTTTCCAGCCAGCATTATCGGTGGCGTAACCAAAATCTTTGATGCCATCCGTTGTCAATTGCGTTTCGGCATTGCTAGCCAAATCACGCATCCACAAATTATAGTCTTTAATAAAGATTGCTTTCTTTGCGTCGGGCGATACAACTTCGGTGGTAGCACGATGTCCATTTGATTTTTTTACATGCCCGGCATCAGGTTTGCAGGTGTATGTTTGAAGATCACAGGTCCACTGCTTCTCATCAGCCTGGAAAGAGATAGATTTTTCACCGGCAGAATAAGTAAATGTTTGAAACGGCAGCATATTGGCGTTGTATGTATTACCGGTAGCCGCTGACAAGGCCGCCGCCATTTTTTGATGGTCGAATGCCGCACCGCGTGTTCCTGTAGCCGGATTAATTAATATAAACGCGCTCCCCTGCGCATACAAAACGCGGTACCAGAAACGGTCGCCCGGTAACCAGTTTGGCCGGCCATTGAAATTATTATCTACCAGGGGTTCTGTATTGTACAGTAACCGGCTTTCCGCCAGTTCATAATTTTTTGTTGTTACGATATTAGCTTGCTGTGCGGCAGCGGAAACAAAATAAAATGCGAGCACGGATGCACAAATAAATTTTCTCATTTTTTTTAGCAATTATGTAGCAGGATGTGTGATTACGCATTCAATATCGTTTAGTTAAGAATTTGGTTTGACCTTCCCCTTTAAACCTGTGGGAAATGACTTTACTAAGCGAACATTGTTAATTTAATATATAAAAATTCATTGCTTCGCAGCCGTCGGCGACCGCAGAAATTTATTCTTAATATCAAGGTGTCTTCCCGGGCAGTTTATTCACCCCAAACTTTCTCCTTTTCAACAAAAATATGCTTAGCCTCTTTTAAGCGTTACATCTGTACTCTTGTTTAAACCAGATATTGTTTTTCTTTTAGGCTGCACCTGGTCAGCTGCAGGTGGTGCAGTTGCTGCAAGAGGGGTTGTTTTCTTTTTTGATACTGCCTCGCCTTTTTTAGCCGGTGATTTTTTCATACTGATTGTTTTAATGAAAATTTATAAATTTTATTTTACAGGTAGATATTGTTGATATTATTCAATCTGAAACATGCAGTACTTTTATGATTTACTTTTCCGCTGTAACCGGGTTGATTTCAAAATAATTCAATGCAACGCCAACATATCTTTTATAGATTTTATACTTCCCGTCTTTGCTTGTTTCAAAGCCGCTATATTGCTGGTAAATAGAAAAAATAAAATAGTTATGAATAACCTTGCCCTCTACATCATCAAAAAATTGGTGCGGCGCTTTAAAACCAGGATTTGTAATACCCAGTATTGCTATCAGCATAACCAAAGAAACAATAATGGGTGTGCCGTATTTTTTCATATACCATTTTAACTGGCTAAAGATAAAGCTAAACGGCGAGTTACGTGTTTTTCACTGCACCGCTCTCCCTGTATTAACCTGCTGTTATACTGGCCGGTTGATTTACTCACTCTTTAAGATCGCGGCAAAATATTCTACAGAAAAATTACGTATAGGCCACGGGCGGGCAGCATGAAGGCAATTCCGGAAACTTAAGTAAATTGAACCGTTCTATTCATCCTCTTGAAATACATGGATGATAAAAAGGAAAAAAGATTGTTGCTTTCCGGAAAGGCTTTGTACGATGGATTGGAAGGCTAAATAATTCGTTGTGGATTCATCGTATCGTAAAAGCACGCGGCAACAATAGTTCATAAACCAGGAGTAACACTTTATACCTCACTGAAAACAGTTTCGGTGGCATGTTTTTTGCCTTAGCATCTGCCCCTGGCTGTCTTACTTCAATTCATTCCTCCAAAACAACATGACTGCTTATGAATAAAATTATTTACCTGCTTTCAATTGGAATGTTTGCCGTTGCATTTTCCTTTGCACATCCTCCTTCCACCTTTTCCAAACATATCAAGATTGATCAGTTCGGATACTTACCCAACAGTAAAAAAGTAGCTGTTATTGCAGATCCGCAAATTGGCTATAATGCCGCTGAATCTTTTTCGCCCGGTACGGGTGTAAACCAATACCAGGTGCGCGAATGGACGACCGATGCAGTAGTTTTTACCGGCACGCTTGCACAATGGAACAGCGGTAACACACAGGCACAAAGCGGCGACAAAGGATGGTGGTTTGATTTCAGTTCCGTTACTGATCCCGGCTCCTATTATATTTTTGATCTTACCAACAACGTAGCTTCCTATCGTTTTGAAATTAACAATACCGTTTATAATGATGTATTAAAACAGGCAGTCCGAATGTATTTTTATCAGCGCATCAATTTTGCTAAACAACCGCCTTATACAGATGCAAAATGGGCAGATGCGGCAGCTTTTGGCGGCGCCAACCAGGATTATGCTGCGCGATCAAGATATGACAAGACCAATGCAGCAACGGCTAAGGATTTGCACGGTGGATGGTTTGATGCCGGCGACTGCAACAAGTATACAACATTTACCATTACGCCCATTTGCAACTTGCTGGAAACATACCGCATGCATCCTACTTATTTTACAGACGATTACAATATTCCTGAGTCTGGCAATGGAATACCTGATGTACTGGATGAAGTAAAATATGAACTCGATTGGCTTACCCGTATGCAGGATGCAACCGGCACCAACGGATTATTTTTAAAAGTGGGTGCAGACAATTACAACAGTGCGTCTCCGCCCAGTACTGATCACAATCCAAGATATTATGTACCTGAATGTACTTCGGCAACGTTAACAGGCGCTGCCAACTTCGCATTAGCATCCATGGTTTATAAATCGCTAGGCAATCCGGCCATGGCCACCTATGGAAATGACCTGCTGACACGAGCCATCAACGCATGGACCAGGGCCAGCGTAACCACCAGTAATTTTACAACTTTTGAAACCACCTGTGATGATCAAAACATTGTATCCGGCGATGCCGATGCTGATGCCGCTTCACAAAGAGAATTGGTTGTTACAGCTGCGTCTTATTTATATGAGGCAACCGGCAATACTGCTTACAGAGATGTATTTGATGCGCAGTACAGCAATGCGCGCCCGATTTCTTTTTATTGGTGGGGGCCATATTACCAGGCGGTACAACGAGCCTTATTACGATATACACAGTTGCCCGGCGCTACCGCATCGGTAAAAAATAATATACTCTCGGTAAAAGCTGCGCAAAATGGCACGATGAGCATTACTGATTACAATAATAAAACAGATTTGTACCGTGCGTCTATGCCTGACGCGCAGTATACCTGGGGTAGCAATGAAACAAAGGCAAGTGCAGGCCTTGATAATTTTGATTTTGCAACATTCGGAGTCAATCCCGCACAGGCGGCATTGTATAAAGAGACAGGAGAATCCTACCTGCATTGGTTTCATGGCGTAAATCCCATGGGCAAAGTGATGCTTACGAACATGTACGCATTCGGTGCAGACAGCAGTGTGAATGAATTTTATCATAGCTGGTTTGCCGATGGAACTGTTTGGGATAATGTATTCACGTCATTGTATGGACCGCCACCAGGCTATCTGCCAGGTGGACCCAATAAAGATTTTTCTATTCAATCTATTAACCCGCCGGGCGGTCAGCCACCACAAAAAAGTTTTCGCGAATGGAACACTGGCTGGAATGGCACCTCCAATGAAAACTCATGGGAAATTACGGAAGCAGGCATTTATACGCAATCTGCTTACATAAGTCTGCTCGTTAGAACAATGGCCACAGCAACACAAACCGCGCTGCCTTTGTACAATATAACGTTGACGGGCAATCGCAACCAAACGGTTAATTTACAATGGCAGGTTGCCGATGCGACAACCGGTAAGTTTTTTACTGTTGAGCGGTCAGCAGACAGAATACATTTTATTGATATCAAACAAGTAAATGCAGTTAACAATGTCAGTACATACAGCATAGAAGACAATGGCGCTGATGTGCAGCATGGCATTGTTTATTACCGTGTTAAAGAAACCGGCTGGCACGGAGAAATCCATTATTCTCCTGTTCTTACCCTCAACGATAAAACCGATCCTGGCCGGTTAACGCTTTATCCTAACCCGGTAAAAGATGAATGCACACTCAGCGGGTACGCTGCCACCAATATTTTATCAGATCTAAAAATTATAGATGCATCGGGCAAAGTTTTATGGCATACAACCTGGCAGCAGGCGCCCGGAAATTATTCCAGGAATATAACAGTCAGTAGTTTACCATCCGGCGTATATTGGTTACAAATGGACGGCGATGGAAAAAGCAAGCGAATAAAATTGCTGAAGTTGTAGATAATTAGATCGCTAAAAGTTGAAAAGGTTGCCACAAATATGGGCAACCTTTTTTTATAGTGTTCATTGTTTTCATAAATCCTGGCAACTTACGGTTTCATAAATCCTGCAGTCTCTTTAAAATCTTGTGGTATCTCAAAATCTGTTGCGGGTAAAGCTTCTTTTTTTATGTCAGTTACTTCCATCACCATGGAAACTTTTTTAGTACCCATTTCTATACGCAATGGCACACCACTGATGCCATCATAAAACATCGGCTGGCCGCT
>JBDUAY010000126.1:0-13438 GCA_040004415.1 Bacteroidota bacterium
AATACAACCCCGGAGCTTACCAGAACTATTCTTTTGTAACAAACAGTAAAAAAGCCACTGTTAAATTAGATTGGAATATCAATAACAAGCATACATTGACGCTTAAATACAATTACTTAAAATCATACTCTGAACAGCCGCCAAGTAACAGCAGAACCGGTAATGGCTTTGTAACAGGTACGGCAGGCCAGAATTATACCTATGGTCTTCCGTTTGAAGGCAGCAAGTATTTAATTAATAACAATGCAAACATTTTTATTGCTGAGTTAAACAGCCGCTTTAGTAATAAATTTTCTAATAAATTACAAGCTGGTTATACCCGCGAACGTGATCCGCGCGCACCGGGTGTAGCAGGAACTACCTTGCCCATGATTGATATTTTGAATGGCACAGGTAATACCTACGGCAGCCAGGTTTTAACATCATTTGGATATGAAACCTACACGTACGGTAACCTTATTAATAGTGATGTTTACCAGATTTCTGATATTGCCACTTTGTACAAAGGCGCACATGAAATAACATTTGGTACACAGGATTATTATAGAAAATATTCTGACGCCTTTGCGCCCAACTATGCAGGCGGATACCAGTTTCCATCTTTGCAGGCTTTTTATACAGCAGCCAACGGTGGTGCAGCGGTTGACAAATACTTCCAGGAGTGGTCAAATATTCCCGGTGGTCCGTTTCCGTTATATTCTGCCGGTTCAACCGAAATTGGCTTGTTTATACAGGATAAATGGAGAGCAACAAAAAATTTAACAGTTACCTATGGTTTGCGTTTTGACGAAACCATCTATAAACAGATTTATCTTGCCAACGATAGTTTTAATGCGCTTAGCTTTAAAAATGGTGCACAATATAATATCAGCAAAGCACCCGGCAATTCTAAATTGCTTTCTCCGAGAATTGGTTTTAACTGGGATGTATTGGGTAACAGAACATTGCAGGTTAGAGGTGGTTTAGGTCTTTTCACCGGCCCGCCACCATTTGTTTGGCTGGCTAACCAACCCGGTAATAACGGGGTGTTGATTGCCAGTGGTAACTACACAAATGTTCCGCTTACAGGTAATGCCGTTACAAATCCGCCAACAGGAGTTAATACTACACCGCCAGCAAAATTAACCAGTGCCTCCAGTTATGGCGCTGCAGTAACCAGTGATAATTTTAAATACCCAACCGTATTAAAAACAAGTTTGGCTATCGATAAAAAAATTGCTGACGACTGGATCCTGACTGCTGAAGCATCTTATTCAAAAGATATCAATGCTGTTTATTTTTCAAATGTGAATTTGAATGAGACCAATGCATTTCAGCTGGCTGGTGCAGACAACCGGTATCGTTATTTGACACCCACCGCCAACAGTAATAAATATTATTATGGCAGTGGAGGCGCAAGGCCAGGTAACCCAAATCTCAGCAATGCTATCTTATTGGATAATTCTAAAAAAGGATATGCATATACTGTAACGGGAAGAATACAAAAGAATTTCCGCAACTTGTTTGTAAGTGTTGCGTACACGTACAGCAAAGCTAAAAATGTGGCAACAATAGGTAGTACCGCTTCAAGTTTGTGGAATGGGCGTGCGGTTGGTAATGCAGACCCCAATGGCGCTAATTTAGCTTATGCTGATTATTATCAGCCACATCGTGTAATTGCTTATGCATCCTACCGGGTGGCATATGCAAAACATTTTGCTACATCAATCGGTGCTATTTTTGAAGCTGCTCCTGCTGGCGTAGGTTCTTATAAATATGGCAACGATTTAAATGGTGATGGTAACAGCGGTAATGATTTGATTTATATACCAAGAAACCAAAGTGAAATAAATTTAGTAGCTGTTGGTTCCGGTGGTTCGGGAACTACCATTACTGCTGATAAAAGAACAACTGCGCAAATATGGAACCAGTTGAACAACTATATCAACCAGGATCATTATTTGGCTTTTCACCGCGGACAAGTTGCGCAGGCAAATGCAGTGGTGTTTCCCTGGTTTAAACACCTGGATTTAAATCTTACCCAGGATGTTTATTTTGCTACTAAAACAACCAGGCACACATTGCGTTTTTCACTTGACTTGATCAATGCAGGAAACTTGTTGAACAGGAATTGGGGTATTATTAAACAACAAACTACTTCCACTCCCTTAACTTTTGAAGGAATGGCCGCCGATAAAGTAACGCCTTCTTTCTCTTTCCCTTACATCGATGCCACCAACCAGGTGCCTTTGGTAAATAGTTATTCTAACAGCACCAGTATCGGTTCACGCTGGCAGATGCAGTTCGGTATACGCTATTTGTTTAATTAATAAAACAGGTTAGAAGTACTATAATAAAAGCGCCCCGGTTTTCCGGGGCGCTTTTTTTATGACTGGAACGACACACTTTAATAGGCTGGCTGATTACTATTACCAACATACACAGGGGCTTTGCCAGGAAAAAATGTATGCTTTTTAAGTGATGTTTAATCTGTTGCCCGAAAAAAAAAGAGTAAATTGATAGGGATTATAATCAATACAAAAGTTATGTCCCGTAAAAAACCTTGTACACTTTCAGGCGCAGGAGATCTCCCCGGAGAGAGCCGGAGGGATTTTCTTAAACAATCGTCGCTTTTAACAGCCATCGCGCTGGCACCAGATGCTATTCTTAAAGCAGCGGGCGAACATTGGGATGAAAAAATTGCCGGTGTTTTTGAAAAAATTGCCCTGGAGCTTGAAGTAAACGGCGTAACGCATCAGTTTTCTGTAGAACCCAGGGTGACGCTGCTTGATTTGCTGCGGGAAGAACTTCATTTAACGGGTACTAAAAAGGGGTGCGACAGGGGCCAATGCGGTGCCTGTACGGTTCATGTAAATGGTACGCGCATTAATTCTTGCCTTAGCCTGGCAGTCACCAATGATGGAAAAAAAATAACAACTATTGAAGGTTTGGCGAATGGAAATACACTGCATCCCATGCAGGACGCATTTATTAAACACGATGGCTTTCAATGTGGGTATTGCACGTCTGGCCAAATAATGTCTGCCGTGGCATTGCTAAAAGAAGGTCGTGCAAATTCTGAAACTGAAATACGTGAATATATGAGTGGCAATATTTGCCGTTGCGGCGCTTATCCCAATATAGTGAATGCCATCACAGAAGTTAAAAAAGGAGGCCTGTCATGAACCATTTTCAATATGTAAGACCAACTGAAACAGCCGGTGCCATTAAATCGCTGGCTAAAGATCCCGGCGCACATTTTCTTGCCGGGGGTACTAACCTGGTTGATTTAATGAAAATGAACATTGTTATTCCCGAACGGCTGGTAGATATTAACCGCCTGCCGTTAAAACAAATTGAAAAAACGCCTTCGGGTTTGCGCATTGGTGCATTGGCCACTAACAGCGCGGTGGCGGACCATCCGTTGGTGAAAGAATATTTTCCCCTGCTGTCGCTTGCCCTCAATGCTGGTGCTTCACCACAATTACGAAACATGGCAACCGTAGGCGGAAATATGATGCAGCGGACGCGGTGCCCGTATTATTTTGATACGCTCATGCCCTGTAACAAACGTGCACCCGGCAGTGGTTGCGGCGCAATGGAAGGATATAATCGTATGCATGCTATTTTTGGCGCCAGTGACAAGTGCATCGCTGTTAATCCGAGTGATATGAATGTAGCGCTGACGGCCCTGGATGCCGTTGTGCACATCAGCAGTACAAAAGGAACGCGGAAAATCGAATTTGCAGAATTTCACCGCTTGCCTGGCGAACAGCCTGAACTCGATAACCATTTGCAAAAAGGAGAATTGATTACCACAATTGAACTGCCGGCATCTTCATTCACAAAAAACATTGAATATTTAAAAGTGCGCGACAGAACTTCCTATGCGTTTGCACTGGTTTCTGTAGCTGTGGGGCTTGATATTCAAAACGAGGTGATTGCCAGTGCCGCGCTTGCTATGGGCGGTGTTGCGCACAAGCCATGGCGCCTAAAAACAGTAGAAACATTTCTAAAAGGAAAAGCAGCCAGTGAAAACGTATTTCGGGAAGCTGCGGCAATAGCAATGAAAGGAGCGAAAGCATACGAACACAACCAGTTTAAATTGAAACTCGCGCCCAATACAATTATCCAGGCTTTAAAAACTGCATCCGGCATTGTTTCTTAAAAAGCGAACCAAGGACTAAATGATTTCCATTAATACATACAGGCCATGAAGAAAAATATGATTGGTGATCCGTTAAGTCGTGTAGACGGCCGGTTAAAAGTTACAGGCGGTGCACATTATTCAGGGGAATATAACCTGCCAGGCCTAACATACGGCGTGCTCGTTCCGGCAAATATCACTTGTGGAACCCTTGTGGCTGTTAATACAAAAGATGCACTCCGGTCGCCCGGCGTGTTGCAGGTTATAACATCTTTCAATGCAGTCAAAGTTCCGGGATATCAACCAGGTGCATCAAAACCAATGAAAGGATTGAAGCTATTCAACGACAACGAAGTCTATTTCAACGGTCAGCCAATTGCGTTAGTAATTGCTGACACGTTTGAGCGGGCAACCTATGCTGCCAGTCTTGTAAAGGCCCGGTATGAAAAAAAACCTTTCGAAACAGATTTTCATAAAAACGTGGACAAGGCTTCAGTGCCGCAGGGTGGAAAATATAAAGACTACGTACGCGGCGAACCGGATGCTTATAAAAATGCGCCTGTACAAATTGAGCAGCAATACCTGCAGCCTTCCGAAATGCATAACCCGATGGAACTTCATGTTACCACTGCATTTTGGGACGGAGATGACAAGGTTACCTTATTTACAAAATCACAGGGTGTTATCAGTTCACAAAAAGCGATTGCCCATGCTTTTGGCCTGGAGGAAAAAAATGTCCAGATAAATTCACGGTTTGTAGGCGGTGCGTTTGGTTCATCATTAAGAACATGGCCCCATGAGATTGCGGCTGTGCAGGCCGCAAAAATGCTGAAGCGACCGGTAAAACTGACACTTACGCGCGAGCAGATGTTTACGCTGGTGGGTTACAGGCCGTTAACTATTCAAAAAATCGGCCTGGGTGCAACGGCAGATGGAAAACTGGTTGGTATCACACATGAATCGCAGTCACAGTCAAGCGTCTATGAAGAATTTACCGAGCGCTCGGTAAACGTGTCGCAATTTTTATATGCCAGTCCAAATGTGAATACGCGGTATAAAATAGTTTCATTGAATGTTGGCGTGCCTGCTCCCATGCGCGGACCTGGAGAAGCAACCGGGTCATTTGCCATTGAATCAGCCCTGGATGAACTTTCTTATGTACTGAATATGGACCCCATTGAACTTCGTTTAAAAAATTATGCAGATACAGATCCGGAACGTAACCTGCCATGGTCCAGCAAGTTTTTAAAAGAATGTTACCAGCTCGGTGCAGAACGTATTGGGTGGCAAAAGCGATTATCCAGGCCCGGTAGTATTCGGGATGGCGACTGGCAGGTTGGTTACGGAATAGGATGTGGCGCCTTTGGGGCCTACCGGTCACGCACAGTTGCTAAGATAAAATTATTGCCTGATGGGACAGTCAATATTCAAAGTGCCGCGAGCGACATCGGGCCGGGTACAGCTACTGCTATGGTAGTAATTGCTTCTGACACGCTGGGGTTATCTGCCGGCAAAATCAACTTTGAACTGGGTAACTCATCTTTGCCATTGGCACCTACCCAGGGGGGATCGTCTACTATTTCTTCGGTAGGTTCTGCGGTGCATGATGCCTGTGTGGCATTAAAACAAAAACTCAATGCATTAGCGGGAAAAACCGAAGCAAGCAATGAAGCCATTGATTACGCCAATATTCTTCAGCAACTTAATCTTCCAATGCTGGAGATAACACAGGAATCACAGAGCAGTGAAGAGGCAAAGAAATATTCCATGTATTCATTTTCCGCTCATTTTGCACAAGTATATGTGCATTCGTTGACAGGCGTTGTTAAAATAAAAAAACTGGTCGCAACGGTGGATGCTGGCAAAATCGTTAACCACAAAACGGCTTCCAGCCAGATGATTGGCGGGGCAGTGGGTGGTATTGGTATGGCACTCACAGAGGAAGCGATATTTGATCATCGCTATGGCCGCTATGTAAACGGAAATCTTGCCGACTACCATGTACCAGTAAACGCAGATATACCACAAATAGAAGCCATTTTCATTGACAAACCTGACCCCATCATCAACCCTGTTGGCACAAAGGGTATTGGAGAAATTTCGCTCATTGGTGTTGCCGCTGCTATTGCAAACGCCGTATACAATGCTACTGGCGTCCGGGTTAGGGAATTACCCATTACACCCGATAAATTAATGGGTGTTTAAATTATCTGGTCAGCCTGTAAATAATCAGCGCTGTTCTCCTGATGAGTTTAGGGTATTCAGCAAGGTCAATAATTTCTCCAGGCGCATGTGAACCTTTGCCGGAGGCACCAAGGCCATCTAAACAATTGAGATAATTTGCGATATACGAAATGTCGCCTGCGCCCCGCAATCCGGGATCGCCGGCTTTTACTTCGCCATATCCCAAAGCGTTGCTGACGCTATTAACAACCGATACCAAAGAATCGTTGCCGGGTGTTGGTGGCATTGAAGGAATGCCATCCCGGAAGCTGATGCTGGCATGTGTTCCCGGAAGATGCTGCGATACAATCATGCGCATCGTATCCCGTGCATCGTTCTTTTGGGCTTCTGTAAGAAAACGCAGATCACCTAACACAATGGTTTTTGGCGATATGATATTTGTTTTGGCCGAGCTAGCTCCTTTTTGCGCAACATCATTATATTGTACATCAGAACCGCCAATGAATAAAGCCGGATTGATGGTAAGAAATTGTTCATTGCCCAGCTTTTCCCTGAAACTATTTATAATTCTTACCGCTTCATAAATACTGCCATAGCCAGCCTTGCCAAATATACCGGACGAATGTGCCTGTTTTGCTTCTGCTTCCAGTTTCCATTCGCTGGCGCCGCGCCGCGCAGTGGCAACGGTATTTAAACCGGTAGCACCTTCAAAAGCCAGTGCAACATCATGTTGTTTCGCTCTTTCTATGAAATCACCGCGACTGATATCACGCGGCTCTCCGGCATTTTCCTCATCACCCGTAAAATATACGGTGATGCTGGTGTTATCCAGCAGCTTTTGTTGCTGTAATGCTTTTAACGCCGCAATCACCAGCACATCGCCTCCTTTCATATCATTCACACCCTGGCCGGTTGCCGTAGTATCATTTAACATGGTAAAAGGATTGGGTGGCATGGCCGGCTCAAATACGGTATCCAGATGGCCAATCAATAGTAATTTTTTTCCTTTTTTCCCTTTGCGGAAGGCCACCAGGTGACCGGCTCTTTTAACTGAATCCGGCATGGAAATCCAGGTTGTGGTAAAACCCAGTGCAGTCAGTTCCTTTTCATACAAAGCACCCGTTTTTTTAACACCATCAATATTAAACGTGCCGCTGTTTATATTCACAGATTCTTTTAACAACTGTAACGTGGCAGGCATGGCCGCATCCACATTTCCAACAATCTTTTGCTCAGTTTTTGAAAGCGGTTGTGCATGTACGTTAAAGGAAAGGAATATGCCTGCGGCGAAAAAAAATTTTTCCCTCATGTTTTTATTTTAGAAACAGGAAGGTAATTATTTGTTTGATAACGTAGCGCGGAACATATTCCTGCAGACAATTTTCTACTTGCTTTTCGATGGCTGCGCTAGCTATTACTTTTCGGAATACTGACAAAAGAAGCGGGTTTTATTACCTGGGCATCTTAGTCCATGATCTTTCAAACCTGGCTTCTTCAATCCCGGTGATTTTCCAGGCAGGTAAATTTTTTCTCCTTGGTCTGTCTTCTCCTTGGTCAGTCTTCTGCATGGCCGGTATTCTCCATGGCCGGTGTCCCACAGGCCATGCAGCAGGAATGAATAGTAAGTGATTTATTAACAATCAGGCAAATCGTTTGTCATCAATTTATTACCGGTAAATTATTTTTTTGAAGAAATTGTTGCCAGAAGTTAAAGTAATGCAATGCGGGCTATTGCACAAGATCTGACAAGCGCCGTGCGTTTTCAAATGCTGCACCAATGGTGTTATTAAAATAAGCATACACATCTTTGCCTTCCTGTATCCACATTTTTATTTTAGCTGCGTATTTTTTCAACAAGACATCATCATATGTCCCTTTATAATCACCTTTAATTCCATGAAACCGCAGGTACACAACTTTTGCTGCTGTATGCAGGTCAAACATTATTGAAGCCGGCATATCATGTAATACCAGCGATGCGTTAAAGCCATCAAGCATAGCATACATCTCCCTTGTATACCAACTTATATGTCTGAATTCAACACACACGTTCCATTGATGCCCGGTATTCAGGCCCGTTATTCTTTTTAGTATTTTTTGAATTTTTCCAATAAAATTTATGGTGATACTTGCCGGAAATTGTATCAGCAAACAACCTTTTTTCTTATTGTCAATACGGTTCGCTGCTTTCATAAAAAAATTAATATCATCCAGCTTTCCGGTAAGTGCTTTTGCATGCGTAATCTCCCGCCATAATTTTACTGTAAATTTAAAACCATCCGCAACTTCGTTTGACCATTTTTCAAAAGTTGCGGGCATTGGTACTTTATAAAAACTGCTATTGATCTCAAGTGTATTGAACAAAGAACCATAATAGGCAAGCCGGGTGGCAGACCGGTACGCTTCAGGAAAAGTGTTTTTCGTTCCGGGTAATGTAATATTACTGGTGCCCACGCTAAATGTGCCTTTTTTGTTTGCCCTGTTACTATCATTCATATCTCGGTTAGTATCTTGTATAAAATTTATCAATGTTTTCTGTTGTGGCGTACTATATCGCACCTGGGCACTGGTTCTGCACACAGCGATATACGTCCGCACATCATAACAATAACAAGCGAGACCACAAAGGGCCAGAAATATAACGATTTTCCATTTCCAAATGGCCGCTCATCGTCCGGTTCCTTCTTGCTGATAATAACGCCCCATAATAATACCTCCCTAATGGCATCCATAATTGAATGAACACCCTAAGAGATCATAGCAGGGATGCACGTAAATCCGCCGTCTAAAAATTTAGCATCCGCAATAAGTACACCTGTAGCCAGCTCTATATTAAGAAACGATTTTGATTTAATACATACATCTTCGATATCATTCTTGCTGTGCTAGTTAAAAATTCCTGAATCAAAATAAAAAGTGTACCTCTTTCAAGTCACACCTTCTCTGAACGCTCATTCCCTTACGTTTTACTGGTCATTAAAGAACAGCTAATATGAAAACGAGAAATTACCCCTCTTTCAAATATCGTAACGTAAAGATTATGCCATTTTAAAAAGATTGATTTTCAATAAAATTTGATTCTTGTTTTTTTTCTCTTATCGTAATTGTGGATTTTCTTCCCTGCCATTATTATCTTAAAATTCCCGGCTTAATTAAGAATCTGCCCGTCTTTATGAAGCGTTCCATATACAATATAAATCGGGTGACAATGACAAAGCAACCCGTTCTTTTCCAGTCAGCGTGTTGCAAATTATAATCAAAATTATCCGTCGGAATTGCAATAAAATAAATCTTATTTTTTCTTGCTCAGGCAACATTAATACCATTATCCTTAAATCTCAATTCAGGCAATCAGGCAATGTGGCACTGGAGGTTGAAACTGACCCGGCAACTCCTATACATGAGATCTTGTAGTCATTTCAGAGTTTACACTTATTATTGGAAAAAGCGCTTATAAAAAATAATACATCTCCTTATTGACCGTTTGCTTAGGGGGATAATAATAAGCAAAGCTGCACAAGGCTCACTGGTTATTGTTCAACCAATTCCTGAAAGAGACCGGGCGCTTATAATCTTTACCGTATGGACAAGCTTTTGCTGAAGAATATCACAATTTTTTTGACCGTCGATGAACAGACAATCGATAGTTATTTCAATGCACATGATCCATCGCCCATTTACAAACGACAACTCAGCCACGAGTTTGAAAAATACATATCGTCATCAATTATTGCTATCAAAAGATATTCTGTTTTGCATTATAAATTAGTATGTAGCAAAGAGAGCGATCGTCAATATGTTGAGCCACTTATTCACTCCATCCGCAGGCATTTTTCCATACAAAAAGTAATTAAAGAGTCAGAATTCAGAAAATTTAAAAAAGGCGCTTATAAATTATTGGTCATAAGCATGCTGATTGTTATGACGAGTCACCTATTGAAAATTATGTTGTTAAATGAAAATAACCGGTTTGATTCAATCGTAAGCAACGCAATGGATATTTTTAGCTGGGTAATATTGTGGACGCCTATCGATAAACTCGTTTTTTTCTGGAACCCTTTTTTGAAAGAGATATCTATTTTAGACAGACTCATGAACGCCGAAGTGGCAATCAGTGTAAAACACGCTTCAGGGTTGGTAGTGCAGGAAAGAAAATATGCGTAGCATACCGATAATAATCATTTTTTTATTTTTATTGAGCCAGGTCCGTTCCCAATCCAAAATGAGTTTTGAACAATATTCATTTATGGGAGCAGGCCAACCCGGTTTATTTTCACCCGTTGCACATTATGAAAGCAAAAAAAAATGGTATGCGGAAGCACGCTACAATTACGAAGATGTAAATACAGTTTCTCTTTATGCGGGCCATACATTCTCTGCGGAAAAAGAATTTTCCTGGTCATTTACACCAATGATAGGAGGGATGGCCGGAAAACTCAAGGGCGGTTCCTTCGGGCTAAACGCTGACTTAAATTTTAAAGGATTTTACTTTTCATCACAGGCACAGTACAGTGTATCTGCGCAAACCCGGTTCGATAATTTCTTTTATAACTGGTCGGAATTTTATTACGCACCAACACCCTGGCTATATACCGGTATTGCGGTTCAGCATACACGTTTGTATGCTACTAACTCATTGGTAGATCCAGGTATGCTTATCGGTTTTTCATTTAACCAATGGAGTTTTCCCCTGTACAGTTTTAATCCATTTGCTAATGGAAGATATTTTGTAGCCGGTGTTAACTGGGAATGGAAGCATGGAACAGGGAAGCATAAAAAAGTTGATCCGCTCCTGAGCCAGGCAGGTGAAAAGACAAATCAGCAATAAAGTAATCCTGCTTACATTTTGCTGAAAAACATTTACACAATTATACTTGTTCATTGTTTTATAAAAGCGGCCTACCCATTTAATTTTAATATTTGCGTTCTGATATATCCCGATTAAAGTTTTTTGGAAATACAAGCTGATGAAAAACCTTTATGTTGCTTTTATTCTTGTTTTTTGTGTGGGTCATTTATCTGCGCAAATAGGTGTGGGCACCACAAAGCCGACCTCAACTTTTACCTTTGCTTAAAACTATCAGGGCCACCTTAACTTGATGATTTCGATATGACTCTAGGCGCAATCTCCCGTTATGAAACCGTTTGCATTAACATTAAAAATCAATTCGTAACATCTTAGCCGGGGAAAATAATAAACCCCTTCCGTTTTAAAGAAGGGGTTTTTGTATGGTTAAATGGTTAGAGAATGTTGAATGATCGTTATGAGAAAAGTCTTTTAAGTAAAGATTTCTTATCCTCTGGTTCTTTTAGTGCGTGTGGTACAAGGCTTTCAATGCGTTCCATTATTTTTTTCATCTTTTCGGTATTCAAAGAAGACTTTACAATATAATCAAGTGCGCCCTGCTTCATGGCATTAACAGCTATTTCTATGTCTTCCTGTCCGGAAATAAATAATACGGTGATAGATGGATTGAATTTTTTGATTTGTTTCAATACATCAATTCCGTTCAGATCATCCATGTTGTAATCGAGAAAAATAATGTCGGGCTGATGAATGGAGAGGCTTTCCAGGCAATCATTTCCATTGTCGAACAAACGTACATTGGTATATCCCAGTTGTTTTAAGAACTGTTGGTAGAGATTCAGGCATAGAACATCATCATCAACTAAAAATATGGATGTGGCAAAATTGTTAAGCATATCGTTCAATTTAAGGTGATGGTTTAAGTACTGCTGTCACAAAGCATGGCCAGGATATTATTAACAGAACGAATATGGTAAAGCCGTTATTGTAATTATCAAAGTAATATACAATCAGCTAAGGTAAAGTACTGATTACACTAGGTAGTTATCCTTACATAGCATGCCAGTATTATACAACGGCAATACATTCTACTGAGATCAAAATACCTCCGGGAAAAGGCATTACCTGCGGGGCGCTCCGGGCAGGGGCATTGTCAGGAAAAAAGCTAGTGTAAACCTTATTGATGATTTTGAAATCGCTATCACAACCACTAACCATATAAATAGTTGTTTTTACAATTTTTTGCAAACTACTGCCTGCTTCTTCCAGGACGGTTTTAATATTTGTAAGTGCCTGTACAGCCTGCTCTTCAAAACTATCACTCACAATTTTTCCGGTTAAGGGGTCAATGCCTGGCGTGCCAGAAAGAAAAATAAAATTACCGGCGATTACCGCCTGCGGAAATGCAGAATTTGTGCGGATAACTTTAGGCGTATTAAAATTTGATCTTTTTTCCATTCTACTAAAATTAGGGGTGAAGTATAATTTTTCTAATCAATTCGTTGACGGATTTTGGATCAAAGTAATCAAATTACATGAATGATATCCGTGGGCGCGGACCTATGTGGTCATCCCGGTTAAAAAGTTATAGTAAGATATACAATATTTTAAGTCTTGCATCATCCGAAAATTTGAGATAATTAATTGCTGCGCCAGTATGCACAGCAGAGTTGCCGGGAAATAGATCCCTGAATACCCGCTTAATGGTATTGTGCAGAAATGGATTTCGATTTATTATTGTACTATAATTATTTCCTGATGGCCGCATCATTTACCGGTCGGCAGGATGAAATAAACAATAGGCAATGAAAAAGATTTACCTGGCTATTTTGCAGCTGACAATATTCGCTTCCCTTCATGCCCAAGCAGATGTTGTGAAAGATTCGCTGTCAAAAAAGAATATTCCCGAAGATTCAATATTTATTGCACCGGCCGTGGAGGCTTATTTTCACGGCGGAGCGCACGAATGGGGTATGTACCTTATGCGTAACCTGGTGTATCCTTACGATGCGCAGGTTAAACGGATACAAGGTAGTGTAACCGTGGTTTTTACGGTTGAGAAAAACGGCCGGTTGCACGATGTTCATGCAGTGGGCGGTCCGGAACCACTGCAGCGGGAAGCAATAAGACTTATTAAGGATAGCCCCAGGTGGATTCCCGCCATGCAGGACGGACAAAAAGTACGGGCATATAAAACACAGAATGTTACGTTCAAACTGGCTGATTAGTTTGAAGATATGATAAGTGATTATTTTTAAGCACAGGACGGTTCAGCAAAAAGAGGCTGTCTCAAAAGTAATTGAGGTGGCCTCTCTATTTTT
>JBDUAY010000510.1:0-3964 GCA_040004415.1 Bacteroidota bacterium
TGTTATTCCAGGCCAACCTGCAACAGTCGCTACAAGAAGAAGCGGACAATAAAACAATTGCGGAATGGCAGCAGGAAATTAACACTGCTGCTGAACCATCCAAGTCAATATTAGCATCCATACTGGCGGAGAAATATTATTACTATTTTCAACAACACCGTTACCAGTTATACGATCGTACAAAGACGATTGATTTTAAAAAAGACGATATTGCTACCTGGGGCCCAGATGATTTTCATGAGAAAATATCGTTTCTCTATTTGGCTTCGCTGAAAGATGAAAAAATATTGCAGCAAACAAAGCTGGATGCGTTTGATCCCATCATACTAAAAGGAAATGCCCGTTACCTGCGCCCCACATTATATGATCTTCTTGCAAACAGGGCACTGGAATATTTTAAAACTGGCGAACAAGATATTACCAGGGCTGCATACGCTTTTGAAGTTAACGATGGTGCTTATTTCTCTCCTGCTACTGATTTTATTAAACTAACGATTGCCACAAAAGATTCATCATCGCTCTATCATAAAGCATTACTCATTTATCAAAAGCTATTGGCCTTTCATCTAAACGATGAAAAGCCGGGCGCATTCATTGATGCTGATATCCAGCGTTTGCAGTTTGTACATCAGCACGCGGTAATGGAAGACAAAAACAAGCTGTATGAAAAGGCGCTGGGCTCAATAATTGATAAATTTAAAACCGAACCCGCTGCTGTGCAGGCTTTTTATTTAACAGCGCAATTACATGCAGGAAAAGCATCTTTGTATGATCCGTTAAAATATGAAGACAGCGATCTCAATAATCCAAAAGACGAATATATTATTGCTGCAGCTATTTGTAAACAAGCATTGCAGCAAAAAGACGAATCTGAGGGAAAAACCAATTGTTATAACCTGCTAAAACAAATCGAAAAAAAAGAACTCAACATCGCTACTGAAAAAGTAAATGTTCCGCAACAGGCTTTCAGAAGTTTAATTAGCTACCGGAACTTCACAAAATTGTATTTCCGCCTGGTATTGATGAGCGATGACCTTACAAAAAAACTCACCAACCGGTATGATGACGCTTACTGGAAAGATTTGATTGCGCTTACGCCAATGCGCAGTTGGGATCAGTCGTTGCCTGCTACCAATGATTACCAGAAACACAGCGCAGAAATAAAAGTAGATGCCTTGCCAGTCGGACAATATATTTTATTGGGAAGTACGAATGCCGACTTTTCTTTCAACAACAATCCACTGGCAGTACAATATTTTTATGTTTCCGGCATCAGCTATATAAATAACAGCAACGAATATTTTATGCTGAACCGTGAAAGCGGAAAACCATTGGCCGGCGCATCTGTGCAGACCTGGTGGAGCGAATATGATTATAATACTCGTACCAACAAAAAAATAAAAGGCGAAAAGCTAAATGCTGATAAAAATGGCTACCTGCACCTTGCAAAAAAAGCAACCAACCGCCAGGGAAATATGCAGCTGGAAATAACCAGTGAGAATGACAAACTTTTTATGGATGATGGTCAGTATGTTTATTACCGCGAAGAAAATGAAGATAACAATGCTGCGAACGCCACTCAATATGAAAAAGACAACGGACGTGTTTTCTTTTTTACAGACAGAAGCATTTACAGGCCCGGACAAACCGTTTACTTTAAAGGAATTGCCATCACCAAAGACTTTACTTCCCGTAAAAACAAAATATACAGTGGCGTTTCATCTAAAATTTTCCTGCGCAATGCAAATGGCGAAGATGTTGATTCAATACAATTAAAAACGAATGAATACGGTTCTTATAACGGTAAGTTTGTTTTGCCACAAGGATTACTAAACGGAGAATTCACCTTGATTGACGAAGAGATTGATGGCAATGTTTCTTTTTCTGTTGAAGAATATAAGCGGCCAAAATTTTCCGTGGACTATGAAAAAATAAAAGGCACCTATAAAATAAATGATAGTATTACCATCACTGGTTTTGCCAAAGCGTATGCTGGTAATAATATTGATGGCGCGCAGGTCAAATTCCGGGTGCAAAGAGTTGCCCGGTTTATCTATCCCTGGTTATATTGGAAACGCGGTTACCCCAATACAAGCAATATGGAAATCAGCACCGGCGCCATAGTTACCGACGCAGATGGCAAATTTAAAATAACATTCAAAGCGATTCCTGACTTATCTGTTAGCAAAGATTTAGAACCGATTTTCGATTATAAAATTACCGCTGATGTAACTGATCTGAATGGAGAAACCAGGAGTGGAGAAACGACCGTGCCTGTTTCGTATAAAGCACTTCAACTAAAAATAAATTTACCCGCCATATTACCTGCAGACAGTTTACAAAATATTTCTATCAGCACACAAAACTTACATGGTGAATTTGAACCGGCCCAGGTTAAGCTGGTGATTAGTAAACTGCGATCCCCAGATAGGCTTATCCGTAAGCGTTACTGGGCAAAACCGGATCAATTTGTACTAAACAAAGATGAATTTATCAAAAACTTTCCCAATGATGAATACAATAATGAATCAAATTATAATTCCTGGCCGGTAGAAAAAGCTGCGTTTACAAAAACGGACAGTAGTCATACTAATTCCAAATTCACAATACTCAATTCCCAATTTCTGCAGGGTTGGTATAAAGTAGAAGCAACTGCAATCGACAAATATGGCGCAGCAGTAACAGACGTGCAATACATTCAGTTGTATGATGAAAAAAGTAAATCTGTAGCGGCTGCAACATACACATGGTCGGCTCAAAAAAATAATGTTGTTGAACCAGGTGAACAATCAACGATTACTATTGGATCTGCAGCGGCAGATATATTCCTGATTCAGGCAATAGATAAAAAACAAACTGCTGCGCCTGTGTATAATTTTATCAATCTCACGGGCAAACAAACATTTTCTTTTCCCGCTACGGAAGCGGATCGTGGTGGTTTTGGTGTGGTTCATTTTTTTGTAAAGAATAACCGGTTTTATAGTTTGAGTAATGAAGTGTCTGTTCCGTGGACAAATAAAGATTTGCAAATATCTTATGAAACGTTTCGTGATAAAACATTGCCAGGCAGTGAAGAAAAATGGAAATTAAAAATCAGTGGTTATAAAAATGAAAAAATAGCAGCGGAAATGTTGGCCAGCATGTACGATGCGTCGTTGGATCAGTTTAAACCGCACAGTTGGAGTGTTCCTGCTATATGGGAAACGTATTACGGTAATATTACTTGGGTTGGACAAAATTGTTTTAACCAGGTTCAATCGCAGGAAAGATATTGGAATGAGGGGACCAAATATTTTGAAAAAAGTTACGATAACCTGAATACGATGATGAATGGGAATATGCGGTTTGGAAATATGAATGTAAGAATCAGGGGTATCCAATCCGATGCAAAACCAGAAGAAAGCTTTAGTGCCGCAGCACCTATGCAAATGAAGGCGATGAACGCCAGTGCAAAAAAAGGGCAACCATCAGTACAACAAATTCCTAACTGGCAAAATGATCCAACTGGCGCAACGATGAAAGATTCAGAAATAACTGGTGACGATGTATCAATTCGTGATAATGTAAAGAATACAGCACCGGAAATACCTGTTCAAATACGCAAAAATTTTAACGAGACCGCTTTCTTCTTGCCAGATTTAAAAACAGACAGCGCCGGCAATATTTCCTTTGGATTTACCATTCCGGAAGCATTGACCAAATGGAAATTTCAATCATTGGCACACACAAAAGATTTAGCGTTTGGCTATTCTTCCAACAGCGTTGTTACGCAAAAACCATTGATGGTACAACCCAATGCACCACGTTTTATGCGCGAAGGCGATAAAATGGAACTGAGTGCCAAAGTGGTTAACCTGACCGATAAAGAACTAACGGGCACGGTTGAGTTAGATTTATTTAACACCGCTACCAATGAACCAGTTGACGGATGGTTTGTAAATATGTATCCCACACAATATTTTAC
>JBDUAY010000511.1:0-3962 GCA_040004415.1 Bacteroidota bacterium
AAGTTATCTTTATCATTATGGCAACCTGTTTTAACAAAATTATTTTTTTAGACATCGGCGGCGTACTGCTGACAAACGGCTGGGGACATGAATCGCGCAAGGCCGCAGCAAAGAAGTTTGGCTTCGATTATGAAGAAATGAATATCCTGCACGAGTTCATTTTTAATGTGTATGAAATCGGTAAAATTTCGCTGGATGAATATTTATTTACTACACTGTTCCACAAACCGCGTGATTTTACCAAACAGGATTTTATCAGTTTTATGTTTGAACAATCGGTTGAATTGCCGGGTACATTGCAATGGCTAATTCAATGGAAAAAACAACACGCCGGCGAGTTTCGGTTTATATCGATTAATAACGAAGGAAAAGAATTGAATGATTACCGCATCCAGAAATTTAGATTGCATGAATGTTTTGATGCATTTATTTCTTCCTGTGAAGTGGGTATGCGCAAACCTGACCCCGGCATCTTTCGTTTGGCCATGGGTATTGCACAGGTAAGTCCGGATCAATGTGTTTATTTCGATGACCGGCAAATATTGGTTGATGCTGCAGCAAAAACCGGCATGACCTGTTACAAACATACCGGACTGGAAACTACCCGAACTATTTTGGAAAGTTTATTATAAACAATAAAAATTTGCACAATGACTTTTGAAGATATTGCGAAACTGATTGAGAAGGAAAATGAAAGTCTTTTAACGCACCAATGCAAAACAGTAACTAAAGATTTATTGCATCTTCCTTCGCCCGATTTTATAGACAGGATTTATGTACCCAGCAACCGGAATATACAGGTGCTCAATAATCTTGGCAGAATCTTTAATCATGGCAGATTGAGCGGAACAGGTTATGTATCAATATTGCCGGTAGACCAGGGAGTAGAACATAGCGCAGGTGCATCATTCGCCATTAACCCCATTTATTTTGATCCGCAAAATATTATTACACTGGCAATAGAAGGTGGTTGCAATGCAGTAGCTACAACGTTTGGCGGGTTAGCGATTGTAGCACGCAAATACGCGCATAAAATTCCTTTTATTTGCAAGATCAATCACAATGAATTACTTACTTATCCTAATACCTACGACCAGATAATGTTTGGGTCTGTGCGCGATGCCTGGAACCTCGGTGCTGCTGCAGTAGGCGCCACCATTTATTTTGGCTCGCCTGAATCTGACAGGCAAATTACAGAAGTCTCAAAAGCTTTTGAGGAAGCGCATACCCTTGGCATGGCAACAGTACTATGGTGTTACCTGCGCAATGATGCATTTAAAAAAGATGGAAAAGATTATCATGTTTCTGCAGATCTTACCGGGCAGGCAAATTATTTAGGCGCAACAATACAGGCAGATATCATCAAACAAAAATTACCTGAAATAAACGGCGGCTTTAAAGCATTGGCAACGGGTGACAGCCCGTATGGAAAATTAGATGAGCGGATGTACACCAGTCTTTCTTCTGACCATCCAATAGATCTTTGCCGCTACCAGGTATTGAATTGTTATATGGGGCGTGCAGGATTGATTAATTCCGGTGGTGCGTCAGAAGGAGATAAAGATTTGAAAGAAGCGGCCATTACGGCAATCATCAATAAACGCGCCGGCGGTACCGGATTGATTTCCGGAAGAAAATCTTTTCAAAAACCAATGAAAGATGGCATTCAGCTATTGAATATGGTGCAGGATATTTATTTGGAAAAAAAGATTGACGTAGCTTAGGATAATTTAGCAATACAAGTGTCCGTTTAACACATTTTTAACCGAATTATTTCAATGAGGGGCGCAAACCCCGCCTGAGGCCTGACCGGACAACCGGTTCGGACGTGGTTGGGAGGTGGGAAGATGCCGAAAAATGTTGCTGTACTTTTTGAAGAATTTGAGATCTACCTCCTTGCCCGGTCTTTCACCGGCCAATGTTGAATATAGGCAAGCTTTGCTCTAAAATCACAATTCGTTGCTATGACAAGTGTTGCCGTTTTACTTTTTGAAGACTTTGAGACCTTAGATGTTTTCGGCCCGGTAGAAATACTGGGAAGGCTTACCCATTTGTACAACATTCATTTTTATTCATTACAAGGTGGGTTGATAAAAAACAAACACGGTGTTTCCATTGATACAGAAAAACTTGAATGCATCATTAACGGCGTAGATATTTTTCTTATTCCCGGCGGTTATGGAACGCGGCTTGAAGTAAACAACGCTCCGCTCATTGGTGCAATCAAACAAATATCAACGCTAAGCAAATATGTTTTTACCGTTTGTACCGGAACTTCGCTGCTGGCCGTTACTGGCTTATTAGATGACAGAAAAGCCACTACCAACAAAAGAGCTTTTGATTGGGTAATGAGTACCGGACAAAAAGTAAACTGGATTAAACAAGCGCGCTGGGTGGTAGATGGAAAATATTATACTTCGTCCGGCGTAAGTGCTGGTATGGATATGACATTGGGTTTCGTCAATGATATACATGGAAATGAATTTGCCAGGGAGCTGGCATCTCAGATAGAATTTACCTGGCAGGAAAATAAAGATCATGATGCATTTTATGTTGAATGAAAGGTAACAACAAATTGGTGTGCGTAGAAAAATCTGGGCGTTGGCGCAAGTGTTGAGAGGGACCATTTGAAGTCAAAATTAACAAGATGTAAATGCCCATCGAACAACTTGTGCCATAATAAAAGCGCCTTTTGGCTATTCAAGCAAAATTGGAGTACCATGTCCTAATAATCGCAACATACTTTTATGCTGGCACAAGTTTTTTTGCAGGCCGTAAATCCCTGTAACACCTAAACCAAAAGGCCAGCAAAAACACTTGCGCCAGCTTCCTGATTGATAAAAGATAAAAAGCATTTTCTAATGAAGCACTCAAATAAAAATTATATATGGCTTGTTACACTCGGGATCTTCTTATTTCCGCCTCCACTATTTGCTCAATTCAGGGTAGTAGGATATGTTTCACTTTGGGCAAATTCACAGGTTGTTCCGCCGGTTAGTGACAGCGTATTAAAAAGATTGACGCATCTCAATATTGCTTTTATCAATCCGGATTCATTGGGAAATTTGTTCCTTGCAAGCGGTGTTGATTCATTAGTTGAACAGGCACATAGCAATAAAGTAAAAGTGCTGATATCTGTGGGGGGTGGAAAATTCAATCCTTTTCTGGATAGTTTCATTAACCGTAAAAATCGAAGTGCCTTTATTGATAGTTTGCTGCAATTAGCCCTTGATCATCATTTTGACGGCATAGACGCTGATATTGAAAATGAAAATCTCACAAAAAATTATGAAGGCTTTATTATTGAACTATCCGCTGCGCTAAAAAAGAAAAACAAATTACTAACTGCGGCACTTGCTACATGGAACGGACAACTGATTAGTGATGCTGCATTAAAAAAATTTGAATTTATAAATGTGATGTCCTACGACCAGACTGGTCCATGGCGGCCAACCGAACCCGGGCCGCATTCAACATACGAAAAAGCAATTTCAGATCTTGATTACTGGACGGCTACCAGGCATGTTCCCAAAAACAGGATCAACCTGGGAATTCCTTTTTACGGATATGGTTTTGGAACAACCTACGGAGAAAGCATGTCGTACGGAAATATTATAACAACGTTTCCAGATGCGGAACGGCAGGATACCATTATGCCGGTTGGCGGTGGTGCTATTTATTACAATGGTGTGTCTACGATATTAAGGAAAACGAGGCTGGCGCTAAAAAGCGCAGGCGGGATTATGATCTGGCAAATACTGCAGGATGCCGCCGGAACACAATCATTACTTAGCAATATTGATAAGACAATCCGGAAAGAGCAGGGCAAAGACTAATAATGTCTGCCATATCATACCATTGTATAACGCTTATTTACGAAAACTCTTTTTGCCCGCGAATTGTTTTTTATCCGGCGATTGGCCGGCTTGTGATAGTGGGAACCCGCCATTAAGGTCGCGGCC
>JBDUAY010000512.1:0-3956 GCA_040004415.1 Bacteroidota bacterium
AAAATCTTTCTTAAAAAACCATACGCCAGCAGCATGCGGCTGCTTTTAATTTTTATAGCGATGATGCCATCCTTTGCTGCTATTGCTTTAACACCGTTGCTGCCGGCATGTTGTGTAATCAATGTACCCTTTGCTTCGGGCTGCATGGTGTTTAGCAGCTTAACCGGTATTTTATATTGTTGTGCCGGCCAGATAGAAGCAGGATGTAAAATTTTTGCACCGAAATATGCCAGCTCCGCGGCTTCCTCGAAACTCAATTGCTCAATGGCTTTTGTTTGCTTTACTACCCGGGGGTCATTGTTGTGCATGCCGTCAATATCTGTCCAGATTTCACAAACACTGGCATTAATCGCTGCTGCAATTAAAGAAGCGCTGTAATCACTGCCGCCACGTTTCAGGTTATCAACTTCACCACGTGCATTGCGGCTAATATAGCCCTGCGTGATAAATAATTTTTTGGATTCGTACTGTTTTAACAGCTGCGCCAGTTTTACTTTAATGCTGCCAATCTGTGGTTCATCATAACTGTCAATCGTCATGAAATCGAGCGCAGGCAATAAACGATGGTCGATGTTTTTTTCTTCCAGGTAAACAGAAAATAATTTGGTACTCAGCAATTCGCCCTGCGCCAGTATATCTTTATTCAACGCTTCGTTAAAAGAAATTTTCAATATTATATTTAGAAATTCAAAATGCTCGGCAATAATTGCTTTGGCTTTTTGAATAGCATGTTCTGTTTTTACCAATTCTGTAATAAACTGCTGGTAATGTGCTTCCAGTTTATCAATCTGTTGTTTGGCAGCTTCCTTTTCACCCTTGCTTAAACTTTCGCCAATGGCAACGAGCGAATTTGTAGTTCCGCTTAGCGCGCTCAACACAACAATTGTTGGTTCGTCATCTTTTGTAATAAGTTGCGCTACCTGGTGCATACGCTCCGGCTTACCCACTGAGGTACCGCCAAACTTCATAATTTTCATTTTCCCCTCCCCCGATCCTGCAAAAAAAACAGGAATTTTTAAGTTAAAAAATAATTTGGGCAGCAAAGATAGGGAACCACAGAGACACGGCGGACACAGAGTTTGCAGGGAGCAAGGAACCAGATAACAAAAGCAAGAGGGAACTTTAAACCTCCCGCCATCGTGGTTAAAAACATCATGGGGTTTACAGCAGGCCGTTTATAAACCGGGTATGCGTTTTGTCGATTCTCTACTAAAGAGATTATTTATAATGTCTGCATTTCTATGCTCCAGAGCTGAAGTTGTTCAAAAAGAAACGCCGAACCGTTCACCCAGGTCTTTCAAATCCTGTACTACTGAATTTACCAGCGGTATGCCGTTTTGCATGCGTGCAATTTCTGCTTCACGTTCAGGATCACCGGGAATAAGAACGGCAGGTTGCCCTTTCATAGGCCTGGCAGATCGGAAACGCTGTATCCATTGATCCATATGCATTTTAAAATCTTCCGCTTTGCGGAAAGCATCAATGCGCATGGCACCAAAAAAATGGCCAATTCCTTTTCCCGGCATATTCTCCGGCATAGGAACATAAGCGGGAAATGGCGGCACCCAGGGTCCATAATTTGCACCACTCAACACGGCTGAAAAAATATCTACTACGGCACCCAATGCATAACCTTTATGACTGCCATGTTCCCGGTCACCACCAAGGGGCAATAAAGCACCGCCACCTTTTAGTTCATGGGGATTGGTAGAGGTATTTCCATCTTTATCCTGTACCCACCCGCTGGGTGCATGTAAATTTTTGCGTTGTAAAATTTCAAGTTTACCATTGGCGGCGGTAGTAGTTGCAAGGTCCGCAACAAACGCGGGTTCTTTTCCTGCGGGAATGGCTACGCAAATGGGGTTGGTGCCCAGCATCCGTTCGATGGAAAAAGTAGGCGCCACCAATGCGCTGGCGTTGGTCATGGCGATGCCAATCATATCATGCTGAAGCGCCATCATAGCATGGTAACCGGCAATTCCAAAATGATTACTATTGCTTACACTTACCCAGCCGGTTCCAACCAGTTTTGCTTTATCAATAGCAACCTGCATGGCAAAAGGGGCAACAACAAGTCCGAGGCCACTGCCACCATCAACCACGGCGGTGGAAGGTGTTTCATGTATTATTTTTATATCCGGATTTGCGTTGACCCGTTTCGCTTCCCACAAACGAACATAACCACTTAGCCGGGCTACGCCATGAGAATCAATACCGCGAAGATCTGCGGATAGTAGTGCTTTGGCAGCTATCGCCGCTTCGTGTTCACTGCAACCTATTTTTGTAAAAACCTTTTCTGTAAATGAGATAAGTTGATGATAGGGAAATATTTGTTCGGGCATTGGGTTGAGTAAGTTGAATTAGTTGACAGGTTAATAAGCTGACTCGTTGAATAGGTTGAGTAAGTCGATCGGTTGAATAAGTTGATAGTCTGACATTCGCCACTCACTCAAGATTGATTTCTCACGATCTCACTTTCATATTCTCCGCATCCCAGTAAATGATTTTTTTCTGAAAATAACTATCGTTGCTGGCAAGGCAGGGAGCTGCTGCGCGAAAAGCAGTGACCGGTCCTTCAATCACCGCGCTGCCACTTCTTACTGCTTCAAAGAAATTCATAAAATGGTCAACATGCTCACTGTAACCATCAGGTTTTTTAAATTTAACCGGAGCTTTAACCGGTGCCTGCTGATCTTCTTTTGACCATTTTTGATCATACTGCTTTTTTAATTCTTCCTGCATGGCCTGCGGATAGGTGGTAAGTGCATCCCATCCACCGATGCCCGGTGCTTTGGCCATTAAGCTATGCGTAATGCTGACACCGTCGCCCGTTTTTTCCAGTACGCCTTCGCTGCCAATAAATTTTACTGATCCATGATCGCCACCACCGCTGATAAAATTTACACGTAGCATCACCTGGAAAGCAGGATGTTCAGGTGTTTCGGGATAATCCATTATTGAAGTCGTTACATCCGGAACATCGCGGCCATCTTTCCAGTAAGCGAGTTGCCCGGCGGAAAATATAGAAGAAGGCCCTTTCGATCCGGTTACATAATGGATGCCGGTAAGCAGGTGTACAAATAAATCGCCCGGCATACCCGTGCCAAAATCTTTATAGTTGCGCCACCAGAAAAATTTCTTTGCGTCATACGGTTGTTTGGGTGCACCTGCAATATAACGGTCCCAGTCAACCGTAATTGGAGAGCCGTCTGTTGGCATCGTATATTCCCATGCACCAGTGGCACTTTGCCGATCGTACGTAGCTTCAATACAATTAAGTTTACCTATTTCACCGGCTTTATACAATTCTCTTGCTTTTAGATAGTCAACGCCACTGATTCCCTGGCTGCCAACCTGCATTACTTTTTTTGTTTGCTGTTGTGTTTTAATAACATCAAGGCCCTCGCTTATTTTATGTACCATCGGTTTTTCGCAGTACACGTGTTTGCCTTTGTTCATAGCATCTGTGCTGATGCGTGCGTGCCAGTTATCGCTGGTGGCAATAATAACGGCGTCTATATCTTTGCGGTCCAGTATTTCGCGGTAATCACGGGTAGTATATAAATCTTTGCCGTATAGTTCTTTCATTCTGTCTAGTCGCCCGGTATATAAATCGCAGGCAGCGGCCAGTTCTGCGCCGGGTATTTTTAGCGCTGTAGTTAAATCATTATGACCCATAATGCCGGTACCAATTACGGCGATGCGTATTTTGTCATTGGCAGTAAAGGGTTTATTATACTGCAAAATGCGTTCTTCCATTTTTTCTTCTGCAGCTATTTTGCTTAATCCAGCGGTTCCTAATAACAATGTGGTGCTGCCAAGTTGTTGTAAAAATTTCCTGCGGGAAGGAGACATAGTTGTAATGTGTAAATGTGATGAATATAAGAATATAATGAATGTGCTAATGACGTTTGAAGTTAACACAATCAATGAATAATATGAAAATGCCTGTCCGG
>JBDUAY010000004.1:0-40229 GCA_040004415.1 Bacteroidota bacterium
TTATTTTTTACAGTAATGTAACGGCTGGTACCAGGTTTACCGCTGCTTTTGTGTTCCGTACATTCCAGGATTACCTGAACCCTGTTTCCTTTCTTTGCCATTGTTATGGAAATTTAATTAGTTGTGTATTACTTATATATGCGTTCCTTTTGCCCTCAATTCCTTTACCACGGTATACAACCCTTTCTTATTGATAGTTCGTATGCCATCGGTCGTTAATTTCAGCGTAATCCACTTATCTTCCTCTGCAAGAAAGAAACGCTTGGTTTGCAGATTGGGCAAAAAACGACGCTTGGTTTTTATATTTGAGTGAGAAACTTTGTTCCCTGTTACCGGAACCTTACCGGTTACCTGACATACTCTGGCCATGATGTACAAAATTTTGGACGGCGAAGGTAGGGAAATGATAGCAAATATCATAATCAAAATGTGAAAATTTGAAAAATGTGGCAAATGTGATATTTATTCCGCCGCGGCCCGGCAATTCCACATTTTTACATTCTCACATTGGCACTTAATAATTAATTAATTTCAATGAGCTAAAGGGCATTTTACCTTGTGTGGAAATGACCGAATTAATGAAAGAAGGGAAATTATGAAGAAAAAAACAATTACGCGCGACATCAGCTGGCTCTCTTTTAACGCACGTGTTTTGCAGGAGGCCGGGGATAATACGGTTCCATTAAAAGAAAGAATTAAGTTCCTGGGCATTTTTTCGAACAATACAGACGAATTTTTCAGGGTTCGCGTAGCCACGCTCAAAAGAATGATTGAGCTGGAAAACAAGTTGTATAAGGTGAAAGCGAATATGCACATGGAAGAAAGCCCGGAAAAAATACTGGAAGAAATCCACCTGATTGTGTTGCAGCAACAGAATGAATTTCACCGCGTTTGGGATGAAATTATTGAAGAGCTGGGGAAAGAAAAAATATTCCTGGTAACGGAAAAACAATTGACACGCGAACAAAAAGTTTTCGTGCTGCGGCATTTCGAAGAAGAAGTGCGCTCCAACATTATTCCGTTAATGATCGAAAACATTCCACAGTTTCCATACCTGCGCGATAAATCAATCTATCTCGGCATAATGATGTCGTCAAAAGACAACACGTTGAAAAAGAAATATGCGCTAATAGAAATACCCAGCAAAGCATTGGGAAGATTTGTGATCCTCCCATCTGCACCTGGTGAGCAACACATTATTTTGCTGGAAGATATTGTACGCTTCAATCTGCCGTCCATATTTGCCTATTTTGGCTATACACAATATGATTCCTGGATATTTAAAGTAACCAGGGATGCCGAAATGGATATAGACAACGATGTGTCTACTACCCTGATGGAGAAAATTGAAAAAGGCCTCAAGAACCGCCGCCGGGGTAAACCGGTTCGGTTTGTTTACGATAAAGAAATGGATTCAGGTCTGCTTGAATTTCTGATGCGTAAAATGAACATGAGCAAGAAAGACAACCTGATACCTGGCGGCCGCATTCACAACTTCCGGCACTTCATGGATTTCCCGGATATCATTACAAAGAAAAGCACACGTAAAAAGCCATTTACCCATCCATTATTGATGGGTACAAAAAGGGTTACAGACGTAGTGCTGGAAAAAGACATTTTGCTCTGCTTTCCCTATCATTCTTTTAACGGCATTTTGGATATGCTGCGCGAAGCGGCCATGGACCCGTACGTTACTGCTATTAAAGTAACGGCCTATCGTTTAGCATCGAATTCAAAAGTTGTGAACGCACTTATTAATGCGGTAAGAAATGGCAAACATGTAACGGTGATGATGGAGCTGCGGGCAAGGTTCGACGAAGAAGCTAATCTTGAATGGAAAGAACGCCTGGAAGAAGAAGGCGTAAAAGTTTTGATTGGCATTCCTGATACAAAAGTGCATGCAAAATTGTGCCTGATAAAAAAACGCGTAAATAATCATACTACTCACTATGGTTTTGTAAGCACTGGAAATTTAAATGAGAAAACAGCTGCTTTATACGGAGATCAATGCCTCCTTACTTCCAACCGGAATATAATGGCAGATGTAAATAAGATTTTTTTATATCTCGAAAAACCAAAGGAAGGAGAAAAATTTATACGGGCCTGTAAAACACTTATCCCGTGTCCTTTAGCGCTGCGCGAACAGTTATTACGAATGATTCAAAAAGAAATAAAAATTGCTGAAAAAGGCAAGCCGGCATCTATCATTTTAAAAATGAATTCGCTTTCTGATGAAGCCCTGATCTTTAAATTATATGAAGCAGCAAAAGCGGGTGTGGCGCTGAAACTTATCGTACGGGGTATATTTTGTATGCTTACAGAAAACAAAAAATTTATTATCCCGGTAAAGGCTATTAGTATTGTTGATGAATACCTGGAACACGCCAGGGTTTTCATTTTTAATAATGGCGGCAAGGAAAGAGTGTTTATTTCTTCTGCCGACTGGATGGTTCGTAATATTGATCACCGCGTAGAAGTAACCTGTCCTATTTTCAACAATGATATTAAGAAAGTGTTGAAAACTATTCTCGGCATTCAGTTGAATGCTAATGTTAAAGCCAGAATTTTGAATAATGAACTAACAAACGAATATGTGAAGTCAAATGGGAAACGGGTTCGTGCACAAGTTGAAATATACAATTACCTGCACGATGCCGTAAAAAGTGTTTCCCCGGAGGTAGAAATAAAGGAAATGCCAATGCCTGCAGTTGTATATTCTCAATAACAAATATTTAATCAGCATGCAGTGTACCCTGTTACTACAATTTTACAATTAAAACCAATATACATTGAGACTGGCAGCTATTGACATTGGAAGCAACGCAGCCCGGCTGCTGATATCAGACGTGGTCAGGAACAAGGATGGTAAACCCGATTTTAATAAATTGAATCTTGTACGTGTTCCATTAAGACTGGGGTTTGATGTGTTTGAAAAAAAAGAGATATCGCAGGGAAAGCAGGAAATGATTGTACAAACCATCAAAGCATATAAATGCCTGATTGACGTATATGAGGTTAAATATATTAAAGCATGCGCCACTTCTGCTATGCGTGACGCAGTAAATTCTGCCGAAATAATTGAGCGGGTAAAAAGCGAAACCGGTATTGAAATAAAAATTATCAGCGGAGATGAAGAAGCTGCGGTTATTTATGAAAACCATGTTGCCGAAAACCTGGACAAAGATCATTCATACTTATATATAGATGTTGGTGGCGGTAGTACAGAACTCACTTTCTTTAGCCAGAATGTACTGGTTTTTAAACAATCTTTCAATGTCGGCACCATACGCCTTCTAAAAAATCAGGTAGAAGAAAAACACTGGGATGAAATTAAAAATTACATCCGTGAAAAAATAAAAGGCAACAAACAGGTTGTTGCCATTGGTACGGGTGGAAATATCAATAAAATTTTCTCCATGTCAAAAAAGAAAGATGGTAAACCTTTGCCGCTTGATTTGCTAAAAGATTATTATAAAGAACTCAGTAGTTTTTCTTTGTACGATCGCATGCGCACTTATAACCTGCGCGAGGACAGGGCCGATGTAATTCTGCCCGCGCTGCAGATATATATAAATGTAATGAGGTGGGCCTCCATTGAAGAAATTTTTGTTCCGAAAATTGGCCTTGCGGATGGCCTTTTACATACGCTGTACGAGGAAGTACGTTTAAAAGAAGTTGCTGTCTGACTCATTGTACCCCTGCTGAATCATCACAAAAAAAATGCATGTCAACCTATAAAGAAGTAAAAAAAATAACTACGCACACGCTGCAAAAAATGAAAACGGCGGGGGAAAAAATCTCCATGATTACAGCCTATGATTTTTCATTTGCTAAAATCTTTGATGCAGCAGGTATTGATATTATATTAGTAGGTGATTCTGCCAGCAACGTAATGGCCGGGCATGAAACCACATTGCCGATTACACTCGACCAGATGATTTACCACGCCTCATCGGTTGTACGTGGTGTTGAGCGGTGCCTGATTGTGGTTGATCTTCCTTTTGGTGCTTACCAGGGCAATTCGAAAGAAGCATTGAATTCTACCATCCGCATTATGAAAGAAACAGGTGCCCATTCCATTAAGCTGGAAGGCGGGGAAGAAATACTGGAATCAGTAAAACGAATCATTTTATCCGGCGTACCCGTGATGGGTCATTTGGGTTTAACGCCGCAGTCTATTTATAAATTTGGCACTTATACCGTGCGTGCAAAAGAAGAAGCAGAAGCGGAGAAATTAAAAAAAGATGCATTGTTATTACAGGAAGCAGGTTGCTTCGCTATCGTGCTTGAAAAAATACCCGCCATGCTTGCCAAAGAAGTATCAGAGAGTTTAACCATTCCCACCATTGGTATTGGCGCCGGTAAATATTGCGATGGGCAGGTTCTTGTTATGCATGATATGCTTGGCATTAATACGGAATTTAAGCCGCGTTTCCTTCGTCAGTATCTTGACCTTTTTACATCTGTCACCGGCGCTGTGCAACACTATATTAAAGACGTAAAGAGCAATGATTTTCCCAATGATAATGAGCAATACTAACAATGTGATGAATGTGAAAATTCATCACTCCGGTATAAGAATCAAAATATAATGGAGAAGCCAGGCTCGTTAGACCACACATCTTTCGCGTTATTTCTTTGTAACCAGCTTATTGCTTAAAGCATCTGCATCCAACACGTCGTACATTTTTACACCCGCATACTTTACCTGGATATTTTTATACAACATGCTGCATTCAGTAGCGGCAGTTACATTTTCTGTTGTTTTTATTTTTGTAAAGAAAAAATCTTTTAAATGTTGCTTCTCTTTTTCCAGTATGGTTGAAGCAGAAGCAAAGTTGAAAGTAAGATCGCCCGTGTTAACAGCCTGTGCAAAAACGGCAATAAATGTTGCTGACTCATTTTTTGATTCTACACGCAATATCTGGCAGGCGCATACTTTAGCAACATAAGGCTCAAATAATGCTTTAGATTGTTTTAATGCAGCTGAAAATGTTTGCGGAAAAATAACTTTTGAAGGACTTCCTGAACCAGCAAACGAGGGAGTAGAAATAAACGCAACAGCAAATGCAATGCAAATTAAGGTAAAGGGTTTCATGGTACGATGTTATCAAGTTTACAAAAGGGTTACGGTTTTTTCGGGAGATTGAACTTGATAAAAATCGCATCTGTTGGTACAAATAAAAAAACCTGCAGATGCAGGTCTTTCATTGGGGGCTTGGATGATGTAAATCTTGCAATAAAATTTTAGATCTCATAGCTTTTGAGAATATTTTTTTGATTTTTTTTACATTAGCTGATTTTCAATGCTTTGAGATAAAAAAATCTGTAATATTAATCAGCAAAAAAGTGCATCACGAATGAGCCGGCAAGAAAGTACAAGAAATTGCAAATGTATGAATTGGGTATTATTTATTACAACAATAGAGAAAAAATAACCAGCAAAAAATAGAAATAGCCGGGGGAGAAATACCTGATGATGACCGTTAGGAAGAAAAAAATATAAGTGAAGAAATGGCGATTTGAATAAAAAGAAAAAAGGATGTATGCCTGACACACATCCCTTTTAAAACGAGAATGCAACCTAAAACCACCCTATGAAAATTATGAGAACGTGTTAAAACTTACTTATACAAAAGTCCGCTATAAAGTCAATGAATAAGAAAAAGATTAATTAAAAAAACATTAAACAATTTGCTTAATAGGTGTTTAATGAAGGAAATGTAATGGTAAACACTGTCCCGTTTATTTTTGTAGATTGAACATTTACCCGGCCTTTATGCAAGGCAATGATGCGTTGTGATAAAGCCAGCCCCAGTCCGAAACCTTTTGTATCTGCAGATGTGCGGCCCCGGTAGAAGGGATGAAAAATACTTTCTATTTCTTCCGGCGCAATTACATCACCGGTATTTTTTACTTCAGCAATAATTTCCTTGCTATTAAAATTCAGTGACAGGTAAGCATGTTTGTCATAAGAATATTTACAGGCGTTTTCTGTAATATTTTTTATTGCGCTGTATAGTAAATCAGGATTTCCGTATGTTAGACAACTTTTATCATCATCGGGAAACTCGCCAAATTCAAGCTCAACATTATAATCAGCATTTATTTTCTTAACATCTGCTACTATCTTTAACATGATTTCATCAATACGCACTTCGCTTAATTCTATTCCGCCTTCATAACCTGTTTTTGCAATATCCAACAGGCTTTTTGTAAGCTGCCGCATTTGTTCTACATCTTCCTGTATAGAATATAATACTTTGTGGTATTCTTCCGAGCTTCTTTCTTTATATAAAGTGACCTGTAGCTGACTGCTGATGGAAGTTAGCGGTGTAGAAAGCTCATGAGAAGCATTTGAAATAAACCGTTTTTGTATAGTGATAGATTCCTGTAAACGGTTGAGCAGATTATTAAAAGTATTGGCAAGTCTTGATAACTCGTCCTGTCCCTGCCCTGCGTAAATACGATCCGATAAGTTATTAAAAGAAACTTCATTTACCTCGCGAATGATACGGTTAATTGGACGTACCAGTTGTGTAGAAAAAATATACCCAACAATGATAGTTATGATTACACCCGCAAGCAAACTCGATAACAGGATTCGTTTTAAATCAGCTATTCTTCCCTTACCATCTTCGTCATTTCCGGTATAGAATACAACGATGCCTTTACTGTTGTATTCAAAGTAAATAGCTGCAATATCAACATCTCCTATCCTGAAAAATTTTTTCTTATTCGCTTTAATATCGGCGATCATTTGAGGTGTAATATCAAAACCTTCTACAGCTTTTTCATTGTATTGATAGGCTGGTTTACTGTCGTTCTCATAAATAATCAGCGATCTTTTTGCAATCACAGACGTTGAACTGCTATCCATCTTTTGCAGAACATCTATTTTATTATTGCCCAATATGGCGAATAAGTTCGCACGGCTGTTCGCGGCGGCATTCAACCGGTTTTTAAATATTTCTTCGCGGCTGCGCTCAGTAAAGTAATAGACGGAATAACTGATTAAAGACAATATACCCATTACCAGCAAGGTAAAAAGCAATGTTATTTTAAAGCGAATATTCATTCTAGGATTCTTTCAATATATAGCCCATGCCTACTTGTGTATGTATTAATTTGTTGGGGAAATCTTTATCAAGTTTCTTCCTCAAAAATGTTACATATACATCTATAACGTTCGTCTTGGTATCAAAATCAATATCCCATACATTCAGGGCAATGTCGGCCCGTGATACAACCTTATTTTTATTTTTAATCAGGTATTCCAGCAGCTGAAATTCTTTAGCAGTAAGTGGTATTACTTTATTGTCCCTGGCTACCTCTTTACTGTCAAGATTCATCACCAGGTCAGCAACTTTAAGGACATTGCCAACAGGTACGGTCTGCCGCAAACGTTTTAGCAGTGCCCTGATTCTCACCAGCAATTCTTTAAAATCAAAAGGTTTAATTATATAGTCATCTGCACCTGCATCAAAACCTTCAATTTTGTCATCGATTGCGTTCAATGCAGTCAGCATCATAACCGGTATTTGCTGATTGTGTGCGCGTATTTCCTTGCATAATTCGTATCCGTTCAGGCCAGGCAAATTGATATCGAGTATTGCAAGATCAAATGAGGAGGAGGTAAAAAGCTTTTTTCCAACCAGTCCGTCATAAGCCACTTCTACGTCATACTGGTTTTCAGAAAGTCCTTTTTTCAACGAGTCAGCTATCTTTCTTTCATCTTCTACAAGCAATATTCTTGCATCTTCCATAATAAAATTTTATTGGTAGGGTTAAAGATCAGCAATTATAAGTGCAACCGCCAAACAATTGTAACACAGGTAATTAAAATCAAATTAAAATAGCAAAAACTTATCTTTCATTCTCAATACATTAACATTATTAAACATCACATTCGTTTTTCATTCACTTTAAACCTTCTTAAAAAGCTTACAGTAGCGTTTTTTACAGCAATTAACCGGCTATTTAAGGTCTTAAATATCACTTTAGAAATTGTCTGGTTTTATACGTCGGTTTAGTTATTTTTTCTTACCTTTGCCAACCTTTAAAAGTTCATATACATGGGTCGCCGGGATTATGATATAGCATTCGTAGGTTTAAAGCAGGGCATTCATGAATACCAATACGAGGTAAATGACAAGTTCTTTGAGGCTTACCAGGAACAGGATTTCCGCAATTGCAGGGCAAATATAAAGTTGACCCTCGACAGACAAAACGGCTTTATGCTGTTAAAGTTTGAAATTGGTGGACTGTTGGAGGTAACCTGCGATCGCTGCGGAAGCCCCGTATTACCCATGAATTTGTGGGACGAATTTAATGTGGTGGTGAAGCTTGCAGAAGACCCCGATTCGATGAACGAACAGGAGGAAGACCCTGATGTTTATTATATCAGCCGGGGAGATAGCCACCTGCATGTTGCCGATTGGATATTCGAGTTTGTTAACCTGAGTATACCCATGCAGCGCATGTGCAGTGAAGAAAAAATGGGCAGTCAGTATTGCGACAATGATGTGCTGGATATGCTTAGAAAAGGTGAAGATGAGCCCAATGGCAGCGAAAATCCTATATGGAAAGGCCTTGATAAATTAAAGAAAAATTTAGACAATTAAGCGCAGATAAGCTTAATAAAATACGTTAACAAACATTTTTTGATTATAAATAAATAGTTGAGTCATGCCAAATCCCAAAAGACGACATTCTCAGCAGCGTAGTGCGAAACGCAGGACACACTACACAGCAAGTTCGATTACATTGAGTAAAGACAGCACAACAGGTGAAATACATGTTCGCCACCGGGCACATGTAAGTGAAGGGAAATTATACTACAAAGGAAAAGTAGTTGCTGAACAGGCTCCTGTAAAATAATAATTTAAATAAGTACCAGATTCCGGCATTCAGTGGTTTAGTGTTAACTTAACCTTTGAATATTGGAATTTTTTTTTACAGTCACTATGAATATTGGCTTAGATATGATGGGTGGAGACTTTGCCCCGCTGGAAGCAGCAAGGGGCGTCCGCCTGTATTTATCTGAACATCCTGGTAATAATTTAATCCTGTTTTTATTTGGAGATGAACAGCAACTATCTTCAATTCTAACACAGGAAGGCATCCCCGCCGAAAAAATAAAAATAGTGCACGCGCCGCAAGTAATCAGCATGCACGAACACCCTACAAAAGCACTTAAAGAAAAACAACAATCCTCCATCGCTGTTGGCTTTCAATATCTTGCCACCAAAAAAATTGATGCATTTATCAGCGCTGGCAATACCGGTGCAATGCTGGTGGGCGCCATGTTTAGTATAAAAGTTATTGAAGGTATTTTGCGTCCAACCATTGCTACTATGATGCCTAAAGAAAATGGCCAGACCGGTATAGTACTTGATGTAGGGTTAAATGCCGACTGCAAACCTGAGAACCTCAATCAGTTTGCAATTCTTGGTACACTCTACGCCAAATATATTGTAGGTATTGAAAATCCGCGGGCAGGCCTGTTGAATGTTGGTGAAGAAGAAGGCAAAGGAAATATTCTTGCCCAGGCTGCTTACTCCCTGCTGAAACAAAATAATCAAATTAATTTTATTGGCAACATAGAAGGCCGTGATATATTTCTCAATAAAGCAGATGTAATGATTTGTGAAGGATTTACCGGTAACATCGTTCTTAAAATGGCTGAATCCATTTACGATATCACGCACGCCAAACAAATTGAAAATCCATTTTTAGATCGCCTCAATTTTGAATATTACGGCGGCACGCCTGTACTGGGTGTTGCAAAACCAGTTATTATCGGTCATGGCATTTCACAAAACAGGGCATTTAAAAATATGATTTCTGTTGCCGCTAAAATGATAGAAAGCGACCTTATGACGAAAATAAAAGCGTCATTTACAGGCAATACTAACGCCTGAACCCAATGAGCTTTATCTTCTCATACTTGCAGGATTATTTCAGGAATGCTGACAAATGGCTGCTCTTGTTCTGCGCTTGTTTCGCCGCCATTTTTTTATCACTCAATTATCGGTTTGGTATAGAAACAAAATGGATCTACGGCATCAATAACCGCTTTGAAAAATTTCTGGGTTTTTATTGTGTGTATGCCATTGCGTTTATTGTTCCATTTCTTGTACTCGTATTGGCCCGGCATAAACAAGTTATAAATTTCCCGCTTTTCTGGTTTTTATTATTGACTGCCCCCGCCATTTTTGCGCTAAAAGTAAGCTTCAGCGGATTGACGCAGTGGGTTGCAGGTAGTGAAGGTGATTTCTGGAAAAAATATTATTCTATCATTATTAATCTTCCATCGCGTTTAGTAATTGTGCTGATACCCTTGCTGTTGTTTTGGTGGTTCGAAAAATCACAGGCATCTTTCTGGGGATTCACTACAAAAAATTTTAACTGGCATCCTTATGCGCTGATGCTGGTTATCATGATTCCACTGATAACGTTTGCCTCCACACAGTCTGATTTTCTGCACATGTATCCCAAATTAAAACAGGTAGCGTTTATTGACAATATTACCAGGCATCCGTGGTGGTATAAAATAGTATACGAAATGTCTTACGGTATTGATTTTATTACCATTGAACTTTTCTTCCGCGGCTTTTTAGTGTTTGCATTTGTGCGGTATGTTGGTGCAGATGCGGTGTTGCCGATGGCCGTTTTTTATTGCAGCATTCATTTTGGAAAGCCTTTGTTTGAATGCATCTCTTCTTTTTTTGGTGGCATGCTGCTAGGCATTATTGCCTACAGAACACAGTCTGTTTTTGGTGGCCTCATGGTTCACCTTGGCATCGCCTGGATGATGGAGATTGGCGGAACTGTTGGAAATTTATACAAGAAATAATTTTTTGAGCCAGGAGCTATTGCTACTATTAAACATCGTTGTCTGCCCGCGTAAACTGTTCGAACGATATTGCGCTCTTCTGTAGCAATTTTTATTACCCTTCTACCGGTATTGAACAACCGAAATAAAATATTCTTCAAGGATTTCTACGATGTGAAAAAAAATCAAAAAAAATATCCAGCTTTCCAACAGCTCGTTCAGACAATCTGATCATCCATTAATCCCACAAATCCGAATGCGGACAATCCTTTAGCCCCACCATCCTAAAAATCCCGGTTCAGAAAAAATTAACTACCAACTCATAAGCCGGATTCTGTTTCTAAACTATCATTTATCTGGCCCCGGCATTACTGCAGGGATCTTGCTGCCTACCCTCCAGCATCGGGCGAGCAGCCCTCAATCGCTGGTATACGTGGCATTACAGCATGCAAGGTTTACCCATGCCGTGCATTACTGCGCAGCATCGTAGGCTCTTACCCTACGTTTTCACCTTTACCCATCTTACGATGAGAAGTAATTTTCTGTGGCACTTTCTGTTGGTGGTACCAAGGCACCACCACCCGGCTATTCACCGGTGCATTGCTCTTCGCTGTCCGGACTTTCCTACCTTATGTTGCCATAAGATCGATAGCTCGGTTGGTAGTTGTTGCGAAGATAAGGAATTAGGAATTTGGCTATGCGAAATTGGACAATTCGATGATATCAGTTATCGTGATGTTTGCCGCACCCCGCGAACCGAACCACAAGCGCACAAATGCGTCGCCGTCCTTGCCAGTTTCGTGAGCAGAGGGTTTTTTTGAAACAGGTTGGCGTCATGCCTGCAAACCCCAATTCCAAGTTCCCGGGAAATTAGTATTGAAGAAAAACCTCCGTAGCACCATACCCGTACGATGCATGGTATTGATTCACAAAATACCTGACTTCTTTTTTTAACCGCAGCTGTTCATGCACTTCATCACGCAGCCGGCCGGTACCAAGGCCATGAATAAATATAATTGATGAAAGATGATGGGCCACTGCCAAATCGTAATATTTCTCAAACTCTTTTAGCTGGATAGTCAGCATTTCAAAATTGCTGAGACCTTTCCACTCGTCTGTTATTTTTTCTATGTGCAGGTCTACTACTGATCTGGCAGGTGGCAAATGCTGTCTTGCTTTGGATGCTTCATACACTTTATAGCCGGCAGCTGACAAACGCGACACATCCATTTTTTCTTCTTCCTGCCGGGCAGGATACACATCAAAAAGTTTATACGAAAAAGTGGGGTCGCCTTTTAACTTTATATCTTCAATTTTTTTAAACAACTGATGTGCCTTCAATTTTAAAGATGTTTCAAAATATTCAGCCCTGGCCTTATCAGGATTTAGTAAAGTAAACTCGCAGGAAAATGTTGGATTGTCGTTTAAGTTATCAAAGGGAATATCATGAATATAAAAATCCTGGTTAACAAATATTTCATTCTTTAAATCGAAACCAGTTTCACCGGCATAATTAATTTTATAATGAAAACCGTAAGCCGTGTCCGTGCCATTTATCAGGTGAACTTTCAACAGATCAACTATATCATCCCCAAATTCATCTGTTTCAAATTTTGGTAAAAACATCAGCCATACACCGGCCGGATGTTTTAAGGATGAGGTTACTTTTCTTTCTTTGGGAACCTGGTCTATATACGTCTTTGGCTTCTTTTCGGGAAGGGTTTTCTTCTGTGTAAATTGTTTGAAGTAAGGAAAATCGAGTTGGTCTGTATATGCCGGAAATTTTACGCCACGTACATCTACCATTACCATCTTATCATTGATAATATCTACCACTTCGCCATCTTCGTTAGAATGCAGGATGGTCACCTTATCGCCTATTTCAAATTTCATGTTTTGCTCCGAATCCGCAACTGGCGGAAAAATGTCAAGTTTACAAATGTGGTTTCTACACAAAAATATGGAAGTTTAACAGCCTAATCCAGCATTAAATCTTTTTATCAATGCTACGTATAATGAAGTGTTTTAATTTGTTTTGATGTCGTTAATAACGGGTCGCTTGCAACTAACCAATTCAATGTGGTGCAATAAGTAGTAAAGTTTTGCGTGCTTAATACAAAAGGGTAGCGTCCCGGGGATTATCAAGGGATTGTGCATTACAGGGGGCTCCGCCGGAGCCGATCCGCTAATTTTGTTTTTCTATAAACAGGGTGCTCCTGCCGGAGCAAAAAATTCTTACCTAAACGGCATTCAATAACTAATTATTAATCTCTTCAATCACTCAACTATTCAACCACTCAACTATTCAACCACTCACTGTTTAACCTTTCAACTATTCAACCACTTAACTATTCAACTGCTCAACTTTTCCCGCCAGCTTGCTCTTCCGGTAGCCATATAAAAAATATACTATCAAACCAAGTACCAGCCAACTGGAAAACCAGGCCCAGTTTCTTGCCGTCATGCCGGTAAGCAAGTACAAACAGGTTATTAAACCCAGCAAAGGTATGAGTGAATATTTTTTTACAAAAGTTAGTACGCTGATGCCGACACAAACTATCCAAAAAATAATCGTTGATATATTAATGGTTTTTTTTGATAGTGTGGCATTGTCCACCGCGTATTTAATCATATCTGGTTTTTGCGGATCGATACCTCCTGTTGCAACTTTCGTTTCGTCTGCATTTAAATTAAGATTTAAAAGCTCCTGCAAATACTGGTGATTGAAATGATAGATGATGGCAAAGGCGACGATAATAATTGCTGGAAATAACAATTGCCCGTTTATATAAGGAATATGAAATTTACCGGCTTGTTTTTCTTTTTTGGGGATTAACAACACGCCTCCGCATACCAAAACAAATGCAAATAATGTAGCGATGCTGGTAAAGTCGAGTACAAAAGTTTTATCAGTAAATAAAATAGGAATCCCAACTACTATGCCCGTAATAATAGTTGAAAAAGAAGGCGTTTTAAATTTCGGATGAATTCTTTGAAAAACCGGCGGCAATAATCCATCGCGGCTCATACACATCCAGATGCGCGGCTGCCCCATTTGAAAAACCAGCAGAACACTTGTCATGGCAACAACCGCTGCAATGGAAACAAAAAATTGCATCCAGCCTACATTCAGATTTTGCTTTTCAAAAATAAATGCCAGCGGATCTCCAATGCCTTCAAAATGCCTGTAGTTAACAGCTCCTGTTAATACCAGTGTTAATAAAATATAAACGATGGTGCATACTACCAGCGACAGAATCATACCGCGTGGCAAATCACGTTGTGGATTTTTACTTTCTTCCGCAAGAACACTCACGGCGTCAAAGCCAATATAGGCAAAGAATACGCCGCTAACAGCTGCCATCACACCTCCAAAACCATTTGGCATAAATGAATGTACGCCTGCATCATTGGGCGGCGTCCAGTTAACGGTTAATCCGTTTGAAAAAACAATATACCCGCCTACTATTATCACCAGCGCTACCACAATCATTTTCAATATCACCATCACGTTACTGAAATTGCGGCTTTCTTTTATGCCGCGAAATACGAGGTAGGTAATCAATATATTAATAATCAGTGCAGGTAAATCGAAAATGATATGCAGCCCACCGATAACAGGCGAATTGTTCCAGGCTTCCAGAACGTCTTTGGCAGCACTGCCATCTGCCATGGCATGTTTTACTTCCATATAACTGGTACATAAATATTCAGGCATATGAATATTTATTTTTTGCAGGAAAGATGTAAAATAATCGCTCCAGCTATAGGCCACATAAATATTACCGATGGAATATTCCATGATAAGCGCCCAGCCAATTACCCATGCAAACAATTCGCCAAAAGAAGCATATGCATATGTATAGGCACTACCGGCAACGGGTATCCGACTTGCAAATTCTGAATAACAAAATGCAGTAAAGGCACAGGCAACAGCAGTGATAACAAATAATATTACAACACCGGGGCCACCATGAAAAACTGCGCCCCCGAGGCTGCTGAAACTGCCTGCCCCGAGAATCGCTGCAATACCAAAGAAAGTAAGATCCTTAAGCGTTAATACACGCTTCAGGCCACCCCCGCCATGACTGTCATCTGCACCTTCTGCCAGTATAGAAGAAATCTTTTTTGTTCGAAAAAGAGAATTGGACATGCAGCTTTTAGTTTAAGGGTTTAAGATAGGTAAAAAAGATGGTGTGATAAAAATATGAGTCTTCAGACGTGGGCATAGTTGTAATTCATTATTTGGTACTTCAGCATTCGTCACAAACAAGTATCAGCAATTTCTTTGTGAATGGAACGGCCTCTCCCCGGCAACAGCGGGTGCTGCAATAACCATGGCAATTATCGCCTGTTTAATTAATGAAATTGTTATACTTATCTCAGGAGAAAAAAGTTTATAGTATATCTTTTCTACTATTTTTTTCCCTCTATAAATGCGGTTGCAGGCACCGTGGTTTTATTGGCAAATATTAACAGGTGCAAATATTTTAATTTCAATTTTGTTCCACTATTACAGATTGTTGATCTGCATTAATAGAATTACAGGCATTCATTTTTGAAGCGCAATCATCTTTGCCGCATATCTTTTTCCAAGCTCCGTGGCAGACGGCGAATCGAAATGTAATTGATCGCCCTTGTCTATAAGTCCCTCTGAAGAAGCTACTGCCGTTTGTGGAATTTGCCCTGGTAACAAAGCGAGTTGCGCATTAATATTTTCACTGGTTTTTAGAAACCGGCCGAGTTCACCAGCAACAAATGGTAATTGCGGATCGCCAACCAACACTCTGACACGGGCAATTAATTCTGCCAGCTCAGCGGGATATTTTTTAGCAGCCTCAGGCTCGCTGTTGGCTTCACCCTGGTGCCAGATGACACCTTTGATAACACCGCGCTGCATGGCAAATAAGATTCTTTCCACTGCATCATCATACGGATGTGTTTTGGTTGCACTATCATATGCGCCGGGTAACCAATGTTCAATTGGTGTGCCACCGACAGCACAAGGAATTAGTCCGATTCTTACACCGGGTTTAGCTTTAACCATTTCTATACCGAATGCTAATCCGGGCCCAACGCCCGCGATAGCTGGCTTATCAAAATGCAGCGGATGCCTGGCAACTACCCATTTCTTTTCCTTATTAAGTGAGAACAAACTATCATTGCCTTCCATTTTTAGTTCGTCCGTTGCCAGACCGCGGCCGGCCATATTTGATTGGCCCATTAAAATATACAATTCAAATTTGGGATCGGGTTTTGACTGTGCAGGCGCGCAATAAATGAAAAGTAAATTAGCCAGGCAGCAGCTTAGAAATTTTCCTGTGGCAGTCATACTTGTTTTGAACATAAAATTAATGGCTTCGGTGAAATTGCACATTTTTAATTATCTTAAACTGCATGTTTTGCCAGAATAGCAGTATTTGATAACCCTGTTTTTTATAAATCTGTTTAAATTTATTCAAAAGTTACGCTATGCCATCCACTACCGCACAAAAGTTTAAGATCAAAGAAGGCGATATTTTGTTAACCCTCCATGCACCGGCTGAATTTAAAAAGAAGCTTGGTCCGGTTCCGGCTGGTGTAAAAATTATTACTGAAGAAAAAATGTGCAGCCAGGTACATTGGTTTGCCACCAGCAAAGCGCAGGTTGAAAAAGAAACAAAAAAAATATTGTCGCTGGTAAAAGATAATGTGATTTGCTGGATTTATTTTCCGAAAGGAGCTTCCAAAATACAAACAGATCTTACGCGTGATAAAGGCTGGGAAAGTTTGCAGGCACACAGCGATATACTTACCTGGATAAGCCTGGTTGCTTTTGATGAAACATGGTCGGCTTTTGGTTTTCGTTTGAAAAATGCGGCTGACAAACTCAAAAAGGCAGTGCCCGCTGAACGCCCCATTTTACAATACATTGATGCAGGAGCAAAAACCATCCGGTTACCGGAAGACCTCGCATTGGCGTTTAAAAAAAATAAACCTGCAAATGATTTTTTTAACGGTCTGTCATTTACGAACCGCAAAGAATATGTTGAATGGATAGTAACTGCGAAACAGGAAGCCACACGCAAAGAAAGGATTGCCGGAACGATGGATCGGCTTGCAAAACAATGGAAGAATCCCAGGAATTTATAAGAACCAGATTATATTAAACAATCGCAGGCTGCCTGACAGATCCTTCCGCAGGCCGCTCAGATAAAAATAATGAATGGCAAACAGATTATTTGAAGACCCTGCGGTTGCAAAAAGCAACTGTACCCATTCAATATTCTCTCTTCACTAAAAATTCAGCCAGCTTCTGCAGCGGATCTTTGCGTTTATTCATCACCATAATATCTTCCAGGTGCTGAAAGGCAATAGTGGTATATTTTTCCTTTAGATCAACGGCCCATTTATCTACACCGCATGCTGTAAAAATATCAAGCACTTCATTTACTTTATCTGCAGGGTTATCTTTCATGAGTTGCAATAATTTTTTTCTCCGCGGTTCCGGGGCAACTTCCAGCGCGTGAATCATCAGGAAAGTCTTTTTATTTGCAATGATATCGCCGCCAACCTTCTTGCCGAATTTTTCAGGATCGCCAAATGCATCCAGGTAGTCATCCTGCACCTGGAAAGCAATACCGAGGTTGCGGCCAAACTCATACAAATGGCGCTGATTACCCTCTCCTGCCCCACCCAATACAGCGCCCGATTGCAGGCTCGCTGCCAATGAAACAGATGTTTTTAATTCTATCATTTTCAGGTATTGCTCCATACTGACAAGCTCCTGTTTTTCAAAATCCATATCAAGTTGCTGCCCCTCACAAACCTCTTTGGCCGTCTTGTTAAAAAGATGAAGTATTTGATGGATGTAAATCGTTTTGATTTTATTTAGGTAGTCGTACGCGCGCACCAGCATCACATCGCCCGCCAGCAGCGCAGTGGAGGCGTCATATTTTTCATGTACCGTTTGCATGCCGCGGCGCAACGGCGCTTTATCCATGATGTCATCATGTATCAGGGTGAAATTATGGAACAGTTCTATTGCGGTGGCTACATGATATGCATCCGGAATTATTTCACCAAACAATTCATTGCCCATCAGGCACATCACCGGCCGGACACGCTTGCCGCCAATGGTTAAAAAATAATTATTGGGATCGTATAACGTAGCAGGCTCTTTTGGAAAATGCGCTACCTCAAATTTTTCTTTAAATAATAATGATAGATCTTCGAATGAATGCATATAATAGGTCTGATGCCCGCCCGGATGAACTTCCCGCCAGAATAAATTCTTTTGGGCTGGCGTTCGGGCGGGTCTGATTTGATTATGTCTGATTTGATTTTAAGATTTTCAGATTTGCCCGGCATGTTACACCAAAATAAATCTCCGCATCCCACAATCTCCAAATCAGCAATTTTAATTCTTTTTCTTCTTACCCTTTGCCTGTTCTGTTTCGTCATCCATGCCAACCACAGCAGATACTACCCATTCATAATCCAACTGGCGTTTAGCAAGATTGGCGGAAATCAATTTTATTTTTATTTTATCGCCCATTCTGAATACGCGGCCACTTCTTCTTCCCACCAGGCAATAATCGGTTTCCACATAACGGAAATCATCGTAATCAAGCAAACTATTAATACTTACAAGACCCTCGCATTTATGCTCTACTGTTTCCACCCAAAAACCAAAAGAAGACACACCGCTGATTACACCATCAAATTCTTCACCCAGTTTATCCTGCATAAATTCTACCTGCTTGTATTTATTGGCAGCACGTTCAGCGTCCATGGCGGCACGTTCACGTTCACTGCAATGCCGGCATTTGGCTTCCATCTTTTTATCGATGGGCAGTTCTCCATTCAGCACCTGCTCAAGAATACGGTGCACCATCACATCCGGGTATCTGCGTATTGGCGAAGTAAAATGTGTATATTCAGAAAAACCCAGTCCGTAGTGACCAATATTTTCAGATGTATAAATCGCCTTTGCCATGGTACGTATGCCCAGCTGCTGCAATACATGCTGCTCCGGCTTGCCGGCCGTTTCCTGCAGCATAAGGTTAAAAGATGCTGCAATACTTTCGGGTGTTTTTGTATCGAACTTATGCCCGTATTTCTTCGCAAATTCTATAAATGGCAATAGCTTTTCTGCGTCTGGCGTTGCGTGAATGCGGTATGGAAATGGAATAGGCTTTTTATTTACTTTTATTTTTGCAACATGCTCCGCCACATATTTGTTGGCCAGCAACATAAACTCCTCAATCAGCTGATGCGATTCTTTACTTTCTTTTACCACAATACCAATGGGCTTGCCCGTCTCATCTAATTTAAACCGCACTTCCTGGCTGGAAAAATTAATAGCGCCTTTTTTAAACCTTTGTTTACGGAAACGTTGCGCCAGGTTATTTAAAATCAGTATTTCATCTTTCAGTTCGCCCTGTTCTGTTTCAATAATCTGCTGCACATCTTCATATGCAAAACGTTTATCAGAATGAATAACTGTTTTACCGAGCCAATAATCTTTTACTTCCGCTTTGGGTGTTATTTCAAAAATAGCGGAGAACGTAAATTTATCTTCATTGGCTCTCAGCGAACAAAGCTCATTTGAAATGCGTTCAGGCAGCATCGGATTCACCCTGTCTGGTAAATAAACAGAAGTAGCTCTTTCATAAGCCGTTTGATCAAGCGCTGTTTCAGGTTCAACATAATAACTTACATCTGCAATATGAACACCTATTTCATAATTACCATCTTTCAATACGCGAAAAGAAATAGCGTCATCAAAATCTTTGGCATCTGCAGGGTCAATCGTAAAAGTTAATACACCCCGAACATCTTTTCGTTTCTGAATTTCTTCTTCCGGTAATGTATCTGGCAGTCGCTCAGAAGCTTCCAGCACATCCTCACTAAAACTCAACGAAAAGCCATTTTCCATAATGATTTCTTTCATTGCCGAATCATTCGCATTACCTGCATCCATTATTTCCAGCACGGCGCCATTGGGTTTTTTATTCTTCTCCCAGCTTACCAATTTCACCACCACTTTATCGCCGTTTTTAGCGTTGTTCAATTTGTCGAGCGGTATATAAATATCAGGCATGGGCTTATCTGTCTCTGCAATAAAGAATGCAAAATTTTGGCTCACATCAATTCTGCCCATAAATTCCGTTTGCTTGCGTTCCAGCACTTCTTCAACCTTTCCCTGCTTGCGGCCACTTTTATTCTGATCGCCGGTAATGCTCACCTTCACTGTATCGCCGTGCAAGGCCGTATTAAAATCATTTGGGCGAATCAATATATCATTATCTAATTTATCTACAATAACATAACCCATGCCAGAGCGTGTTACATCAAGTCTTCCCTTATAAGATGCTTCAAATGAAGTTGATTTTTTCTTTTTTTTCTTATCGTCTTTTTTAGCCATTTTTTTTAATTAAAATTTTTGTGTTGAATGTTGAGAATTGAATGCCGATCAGTGAACATTCAATCGCGTCAAAAAATATTCAATGCCCACCTGGCTGTATGTTTCAAGTCTTTATCAAAGTAAATCGTCCTGGTTATTTACATGCTTCGCTGCATCCGTTCTTTTTCTGAAGTCCTTTATAAATGTACCAATTAATCCGTTGAAGCGGTGCGCATCATTAAACAGAAATTCCAGTTCGATAGGCACTACATATAGCGGCATATCTGCCAGTTCCTGCTCAAACTTAACCAGCCGCACTGCATCTTTCTCTGTGGTCAGGATTATCTTATACGGCGCGTTGATGGCACCAAACCGCTTTTGGATATCCTTTAAATCATCAATTGAAAAAATATGATGATCGTTATAGGCCATTTCATAATAGGTCTTCGATTTCTCCTGCAATAAATGTTTAAGCGGTGCAGGATTGGCAATTCCGGTCACTAGCAGCACTTCTACACTGGCAGAGACATGGGCCGGTTTCTTTGAAATGATATGATATGGTTGTCCGTAACGGATGCTGGTGAAAAATACCGCCTGATTTTTTTCGGGTTCCAGTTCTTCTGCAACGGCTTCTTTCTCTTCCGGCGATAATCCGGGTTTGCATTTGGTAACAATAATAATTTGGGCTCTTTTGATGCTTGCTTTTTCATCCCGCAAATCGCCGGTAGGCAAATACCAATCGCGCGTGTAAAGGTTATTGCAATCCGTTAGTACAATGTTGAGCCCCGCTTTAACGGAACGGTGCTGAAACGCATCATCCAGGATGATGGCCTGTGTATCAGGCCGGTCGTGCAGCAACTGCGGAATAGCTTCAATTCTTGCTTCCCCTACTGCTATCGGTACGTCTGGAAATTTAAGGTGAAACTGCATTGGTTCATCTCCTATTTCCAATGCGTTGCTATTTTCATTGGCCAGTGCATAGCCGCTTGTTTTTCGTTTGTAACCGCGACTGAGTGTAGCAATTTTAAAATGTGATTTTAATTCTTTTACCAGGTACTCTGTCATGGGGGATTTACCCGTTCCACCAGCGGCAATATTACCTACGCAAATAAGTGGAAGATTAAAGGATGCCGATTTAAAAATGCCTCTGTCAAACATCCGGTTACGCAGGAAGATAATTGCGAAGTAAATCAGTGAAAGCGGAAACAATAATATTCGTATGGGCTTTAACAGCGGAAAATTAAAATTCATAAATATCACCAGGAGTAATGCCTGTTGTTAAAGGTACATCAAATTGATTCATATCGTCAATGGCGGCTATCGGTTCAAAATAAGAGAATCCAACTTTAATACTTTCTGGCCGGCAGCCCGGCAGAAAACGATCATAAAATCCTTTCCCATAACCAATGCGGTACCCGTTTTTATCAAAAGCGAGCAATGGTACAAAGATCATATCAGCATCTTCAGCCGGAATTTCCATTCCATTTACGGGTTCTGCAATACCATATTTATTCAATTTAAAATCTGTATCGTCATTAACCAGCATTATTTTCATACTGATGTTTTCAAAATCTGCAACAGGGTAAGCAATTTGCAAACCCGGCATGCGGAACAGCAGGTAATCTGTCATTAAAAAAGTATTTACTTCTGCATGCTGATCCAACGGCCAGTAGCTCAATAAAACATTTACATCGTACGGAATTTCCATTTGCTGAAATTGTATCAGCAGCAGATCATTACGCCGCAGCCTTTCCTGTTCAGGCAATGCCGATCTTTCTTGTTTATACAGTTCACGAAGTTCCCTTTTGGTCATATAATCTTTTTCAATTCTTCTGCAATCAGGCGTGCCTGATCAAGTATAAATTTCTTATCCGGGTTTGCCGTAAAAGGAATGCTCCCAATTTTTGGAAAGGATGACCAGTGCATTATTTCTTCCTCATACGCAAGATACTGATCATTAAAAATCCATCCAATTACATCCAGTTTATAATAGCGGCAAACTTCTGCTGTTAAGAGTGAATGATTAATACTGCCGAGATAATTTCTGCTAACCAAAATAACTTTCGCCTGCAATTGTTTTATTAAATCTGCAACAAATTCATTTTCATTTAATGGCACCAGCAAGCCGCCTGCCCCTTCAACAACCAGATTTGTATGCCTGTCTTGCAGCGATAGGCTTATTTCTTCCAGCGCATTTTTTATTTCATGAAGATCTATTAGTTTATTTTCTTCGCGCGCGGCTATATGCGGAGATACTGCCATTTTCAATTGATATAGTTCGGGATGTACAACCGATGACGAATTTGATAATATATCTTTTATCCAGCCACTGTCCGTTCCGTCTTCGTAACCCGCTTGTACTGGTTTCCAGTAATCTGCCTGCAACGCCTCCGTAACAATTGCAGAAACAAGTGTTTTTCCAACACCTGTACCAATACCGGTTATAAAAATAGGTTGAAGCAAAGCAATTAGTATTTAGTATTTAGTATTTAGTATTTAGTATTTAGTATTAACAGGCGCCAGTATCAAATGTTTAGAATCCGCACAAATACCTACTCTGCTGAAGCCACAGTTGGTTCAATGAAAATGGAAAATATGGTCGTTCCATAATTCCTGGACGTTTTATACAGCGGAAATTTTTCGTAATTATTTCTTGGCGTATGCTCCAGTACAAACCAGCCGCCGGGCTTCAGCAATTTTTTTTCTGCCACCAGTTCCGGCAGTTTGTCTATTGTAACCAATGCATACGGCGGACCGGCAAAAATAAAATCGAATTGCGCTGTACACTGATTTATAAACCTGAATGCATCCGACTTAAGAACGTGACAGTTTTTGATATGCAAATCCGCTATATTCCTGCTGATAAAAGCATGCATCTTATCGTCTTTCTCAACAATAGTAAGGTCTGCTGCGCCCCGTGAAGCCAACTCATAACTGATGCTGCCGGTGCCACCAAACAGATCAAGTGTTTTCATACCGTCTATATCAATATTATTTTGAATGATATTGAACAGCCCTTCTTTTGCAATGTCGGTTGTGGGTCTTGTGTGTGGCATATTGGCTGGCGGGGTAACCCTCCTTCCGCCAAGGGAACCTCCTATGATACGCATAATGCCATCTTCATTAGCGGTGAAAAAAAATGAGGCGGATACCCGTCCAGCGCCGGGTTTGATGAAACAATGGAAAATTGCGCTAACGATAACTGGCCAAAATATTTGTATATCTCCGTATATAAAACGGAGGATACATCAATCATACCTGATAATATAACAGGCACATTCTCTGGCGGCAATTGCAATTGCCGGCAAACATTTAACAGGTAATAAGCCACATCTTCAGCAGCTTCGTAACTATAGCTTTGTAATAAATGCAATTGGTTATCCTTAACAACGCTTGCTAATATACGATTGGGATAAAACAATACGGAAAGATAGGATGCCGGACGATCTTCTTGCTGTTGTTCTGCTGCAGGCCACAGACTGTAATAATGCCAATATTTGCTGTCTCCAAAATTTTGTTGAAACAGGTTGTGTATTTCTGCCGGCACCTGGTAAATATTATAATATTCGCCACCCTGTACTTTTTCACTCAGGGTTATACCTGTATTCAGATCACCATGTAATAATTCAATTAAATCTTTACTGCCATCCGTGTTAAAATATTGTTCAGGCACCAACTGACTCTCAGAAAAATTATAAACAAAGGTCTTTTTATCAACCGCAGTTTTAATTATTTCATCTGTATGAATGATTCCTTCCAGTTCTTCTGCCAGTTCGTGATTATAGCGCGCATCCATTTCATAGAAACGGAGCTGCACCAGTTTTTTTTCCTGGCTTATGACTGCATAGGAAAAAATATGCTGACTTATTTCCATTACCAAATGACTGTGTAACCATTGGGCAGGGTCGTGTACAGCAGCGATATCAAATGTTATTCTAGCCATATAAAAAGTGGTGCAAAATACTATATTTTACCCATGCATAATCCTGCTCTTTGGTCTTCTTTGATAATAATATTCGGTAGGTTTGCAGCCATTAAAAAAATGGGGCAGTCAGCAAAACATAATAACCTACAGGTAGGCATTACATACAGTCAAATTCTCATGATTGCTTTGCCCATCAGCCTGGGCATCTTTGTGCCCCAGCTAAACTTTATTACCAACAATATTTTCCTTGGAAGGCTAAGCCAGGAAGCGCTTGCAGCAGGCGCTATAACAGGTGTTTATTATCTCATTTTTGGCGCTATTGGCTTTGGGTTAAACAATGGTCTGCAGGCCCTTATATCCAGGCGCGCCGGAGAGAACCGGCCTGAAGAAATTGGCAAATTATTCATACATGGTGTTGGCATTTCTATGGGCATTGCCATAGCTGGTATATTGCTTACTTATACCGTCTCGCCCTGGGTGCTAAGGCTTAGTATTCATGATGAAAAACTTTTGCAGCAATCGATCTCATTTTTAAAAATCCGCATATGGGGATTGCCATTTTTATATGTTTACCAGATGCGCAATGCATTGCTGGTAGGCACCAATCAAAGCAAATATTTAATTGCCGGTACCGCCGCAGAAGCGATATCAAATGTCTTTTTTGATTACAGTTTAATCTTCGGGCACTTTGGATTTCCCAAACTGGGATTTAACGGTGCCGCCATTGCATCCATTATCGCTGAATTTCTTGGAATGGCCGTTGTGTTTGCTGTTATCCATTATAAGGGGATTGGAAAACGATTTTCACTTTTCAGCAGTTTTAAATATGATGCACCAATAGCCAGTTCGATTCTCAACCAATCGTCTCCGCTTATTTTTCAACATGCCATCAGCATTCTCAGCTGGACATTTTTTTATATTCTGATAGAGCACCACGGACAAAGAGATTTATCTATCAGCAATACAATGCGTAACATTTTTGGTTTATTTGGCATGTTTTCATGGGCACTGGCAGCTACTTGCAGCAGCATGGTAAGTAATGTAATGGGGCAGGGATTGCAGCATCGCGTAATGGAGCTTATATGGAAGATAGTAAAAGTAAGCATGAGTATTGCGCTCGTTGTTTGCCTGGTGCTTAACTTATTCCCATACATTTTTTTATCTGTGTACGGACAAAGTGAAGAATGGGTAATCCATGCCATACCAGTCGTAAGAATTGTATCGTCGGCATTGGTAATGATGTCTTTTTCTGTGGTATGCATAAGCGCAGTAACCGGCACAGGCAATACCAAAGTAAGTCTGCTGATCGAATTTATTACCATTGTTATGTATTGCGCTTACGTATGGCTGGTATTAGAACACTTAAATTTATCAGTTGCTGTTGGCTGGATGAGTGAATGGATCTATTGGGGTTCAATGTTTACATTATCTTTTGTTTATTTGCGAAGCGGCAAATGGAAAGGGAAAGTCATTTAATGATTACTTATTTATTGCCACTTTTTCAACAGCTCCTTTGCTTCCTCTTTTACGCGGATATCATCCTGTATTTTATCTGGCATCGTGATAGCTTTGTTCAGCATGTCAAGTGCTTTTTTATGTTCATCGTTGCGCCAATAGCATTTTGCCAATTCTAAATAATTAACTTTGAGATCTGGCACCAGTGATCTGCATTTTTCATAATTATAAATTGCTTCTTTCAATGATGCCGGCGGAACACCACCGTAAAACAATTTTGCCATTCCTCTCTCAAAGCTGCTCAGGTTACTTACCTCATAATGCCAGCGCGCCAATACGTGATAAGGTTTATAATTATTTGGATCGCATTTAATAGAGATTTCAGCATATTTTTTAATCTGATCTACTGCAGCAATTTTCTCACGGCCGCTTAATACCAGGGCCATTCTCCCGATAGCAATCGACATAACAAAATTGGCTTCAGAGCTATTGGGATTGATGCGCAACGCCAGCTCTGCATATGTTTTGGCAGCTTTAAAATAATTTAACTTTTTTTCTTTTACTGTTTCACGATGGCCGATAGAACTGCACAACTCGCTGCTTTTACATATCGCCGTTAAATTATTTGGCTGAAGTTTTAGTATCTGCTGGTATTTGAGGAATGCCAGTTCTTCGCTGGAAGGTTCCAGCCGTTCGGCTTCTTTTTGCAGTGCGGTAATGTCCTGCGCAAAAGATAAAAAGGGCCCCAATAAAAGAAGTAAATGGAAGAACAGGATTTTCACTAATCGTCAAATTTCTTTTGCAATGTAATGCCCACTTTTCCCTGGAAATGTTCAATAGGAGGCTTCAGCTTAAAGATAGAAATACTTATCTCTTTTACAAAGGAATATTCATGTCTTATTTTACGGATAATACTTTCTGCTACTTCTTCTATCAGGGGCGTTGGCATACCCATCCGCTTTCTCACAATATTATACAGTTCTTCGTAATTAAGTACATTTTTAAGCTCAGTAAATTTGATCTTTTTTTCTTCATACCGCACCTGCAAATTCACTTCAAACTCACCTCCTGCTTCAGGTTCACCATCGTACACACCATGATGGGCAAAAAAACGCAGATCTGATAAATGAACAGTAAGCATAAGGTTGAATAGTTAAGTGGTTGATTTTGTTAATTTGTTAAAAGGCGCTGACGGGTAACTATTGAGTTCATTGCGGGACCATTGATTACTATTGCCACTCTTTTAACAGCAAACGTATCAACTTTTCAACCTGTCAACTACTTAACTGCTGTGTGCGCCTTCGCAGACAAATAACGTTCGGCATCAAGCGCAGCCATACAACCGCTGCCTGCTGCTGTTACGGCCTGCCGGTAAATTTTATCCTGCACATCGCCTGCGGCAAAAACACCTTCCACATTTGTTTTTGATGTACCGGGTATGGTTTTAATATAGCCAGCTTCATCCATATCAATATATTCTTGAAAAATAGCTGAGTTAGGTTCATGACCAATCGCTACAAAAAAACCACTCACTGGTATCGTTTGTTCCTGGCCTGTTTTATTATTTTTTATACGAACAGCTTCCGTTTTAAACTGGCCTACTATTTCTTCTGTATCACTGTTCCAGTAAATTTTGATATTTGCAGTTGCCTTTACCCTGTCCTGCATTACTTTGGATGCCTTCATTCCATCTTCTGCTTTACGCACAATCATGTGTACTGTACTGCAAAGTTTAGACAGGTACAACGCTTCTTCACAGGCCGTATCACCTGCACCAACAATGGCTACTTCTCTTGCTTTAAAAAAAGTACCATCACACACCGCGCAGGCGCTAACGCCCGAGCCATTGAGGCGTTGCTCGCTTTCCAGTCCCAGCCATTTAGCAGAAGCGCCCGTAGAAATCAAGACTGCATCGGCTTCCAGCTCTTTTTCATCGTCAATCCAAACTTTGAAAGGCTGCTTTGAAAAATCGACTTTGGTAGCTATCCCAAAACGTACATCAGCGCCCATGCGCACTGCCTGTTTTTCAAAATGAACCATCATATCCGGACCCTGAACACCGTCAGCATAACCCGGATAATTTTCCACTTCTGTGGTAATAGTTAGTTGCCCGCCTGGCTGCAAACCCTGGTACAGCACAGGTTTCATATTTGCGCGCGCAGCATAAATTGCCGCGGTATAACCAGCCGGACCAGAACCGATAATCAAACAATGTATTTTTTCAATTGTTTTCTCCATATAGTGTATTATTTAAAGACAGCGCTTGTTGGTGGCTGCAACCGGGAAGCAAGCCGGCAAAAATAATGGTTACACAACAAATTAGCCGTGCTTTTATGCTGATCTGTATTTTGTGTGAAAAGATTACCTGGGTACAATGATAGCTGTGTATTGTGAGGCATAACCGCCAAAGTAACCAAGGGCACCGTTTACATTACTTAATACTTTGGTGGGCGATGCAAATGGATTGCCAATACTGCTGTAACTATATTCCATTGTGCGCCAGAAATCAAAAGTGGCTTTATCAATATTAGAAAATTTAAGTGTGATGGTATCTCCCTTGTCAAAAAATGAATACGTTTTCATATCCAGTTTTTCATTCCGGTTTACGCCCCGTTCCACATCTGCGATGTACGTCGTTCCATCAACTACCTGGTCGTCATAAACAGAGTTAAGGCCGGGGTAAAAAGGATCGCTGTTTGTTTTGGTAAAATACCTGATATAGTTTCCATATCCCGGAGGATCTGTAATCTTTACCACCAAAACTATTTTATTGCTGTCCGGATTATCAGGTGCTTTTTTCCACCACAAAGAATCAACTTTTTTAGTCAGTAACGGAATAGTAGTTGCGGCAGTATATGTTTTGCCGCCTGACTTTATATTTAACGTATAGGACGTGTTAAATGTTCCAACAAACGCATTGGCCAGGTTAGCTGAATCAATGGTATAATAATACACGTTGAGCCCCGCCGGCGTGGTATAAAAATATTCTTTTAATTGCTGTGTTTTAGTACCGTTTGACACCGTGATCGCAGCATTATGCACGAATGAATTTGCCAATAAAGTGGCTGAGATATTGCTAAAATAACTGAAGCTGGAAGAAAGTATTACGATAGGTGGCTGCGCGTTTTCGATGGTGGCTTCCACCACAAGCGATGGTTGTGTCGTATCAAGTTTAAAATTGATTGCTTTCTCACAGGAGCTAAATAATAATCCCACACTAAGTGCCAGTAACCATTGCTTCATGCTTCAAAATTACGTGGTAATAACAAGTTTTTTGGGGGAATTGTTGGGTGTGCCTTCTGAACCGAAAGGGTAGCCACAAAGAATAAGGAGGTTGTTCACAGAGGTCAAAAAGAGGATGTAAAAAAAATCATTCCAGGTACTACACATAAAAACGCCTTCGCCTCTATGTATAAACCACTGTTTATTTGTGGTGAAAAACTGTCATAAAAAATAAGTCTCTAAGTGGAAAGACAAAAGGTAATCACATGGTACAACAAGCTTTCCAGGCGGTAAAATGATTTAAAGAATCGCTCCTGTTATCCGGTGAAAAAGACTCCTTTACCGCTGTGGTAAAAATCTGCGGCAAAAAAATGCCTCCCAGAAAACTGAGAGGCATCTATTAAATTGCGGAAATAAAACTATCCTAAATAAGCTTTTAATGCATTGCTGTAACGGGCTTTCTGTAAACGTTTGATGGCCCTTTCCTTAATCTGGCGGATGCGTTCTTTGGTAAGATCATATTTCTGACCAATTTGCTCAATGGTAACACCATTTTCGCCATCCAAACCAAAATAAGCATTCACTATTTCAGCTTCCCTTGGGCTCAATGATTTCAGCACACGGCGGATTTCACTGCGCAGGGAATCTTTCATTACATCATCATCGGTATCATCGCCACCTTCCAGCAAATCGCCCATGGCAACATCTTCTGCTTCGTGTACCGGGGCATCCAGAGAAGTATGACGGGTATTGCTTTGGAAAATATTGTTAATTTCCGTTTCACTCATCTCCAGTAATTCAGCCAATTCTTCCGTAGATGGCTCTCTTTCATGTTCCTGTTCAAAAGCCATATAGGCTTTATTAGCCTTGTTGTAGGTGCCAATTTTGTTTTGTGGCAGGCGGACTAATCTGCCTTGCTCTGCCAACGCCTGTAAAATGGACTGGCGAATCCACCAAACTGCGTAAGAAATGAATTTAAAACCCTTTGTTTCATCGAAACGCTGGGCAGCTTTAATCAAACCAAGGTTACCCTCGTTGATAAGATCGCTAAGTGAAAGGCCCTGGTGCTGGTATTGCTTAGCAACAGATACCACAAAACGTAAATTGGCCTGCACAAGTTTGTCCAGTGCTCTCTGGTCACCCATTTTGATACGCTGTGCAAGTATTGTTTCCTCTTCAGGTGTAATCATGGAAATTTTAGAAATTTCCTGCAAATACTTTTCTACTGCCTGCGAATCACGATTGGTGATCTGTGTAGCGATTTTTAACTGTCTCATGAATAATCTTAAGGTATAAAAATGTTGATACCAGGGTGGGTACGATTAGTAACGATCTTAGGACAAATAATGTTCGGGGGAAGTTGCAGAATGTATGCAAAAAGGCTGTTAAGCCTTTACGATCCGTCCGGAACCGCTACAAAAATAAATTTTATAACTGAGAACTCATAGCGTTTTGCGAAAAAACTAATGTAATTCAAGCCAATTAAAAGTTATAGAAAACAAAAAGATTGCTGAATTACAAAAACAATAATAGCATGTAACCGGCTACTGTATTGCCATTGAGCTTTACTGCGCATACATTTTTGTTCACATCGCCTTCATCAAAATTATTTTAAAAAAAAATCAATAATTATTTTGTAACTAAAAAATTAGTTATACATTTACGCAACAACTAAATACTTAGTTATAATGAAGAGTCTTACCAAAACAGAAGAACAAATTATGCAGGTTTTATGGAAGCTGCAGCAGGGTTTTTTGAAAGATATCCTGGAAAACACTCCTGAACCGAAACCGCATTCCAATACTATCGCCACTATTCTTAAAATATTGATAGAGAAAGGGTTTGTAGCCTACGAAACGCAGGGTAGAAATAACTTATATAAGCCAAAAGTTAGCAAATCAGAATATGGCAAAAAGAGCATTAACCAGGTTGTGAAAGGATATTTTGAGGGATCTCCGGCCCGGCTCGTATCACAGTTTGTGAGCGATAATAAATTAAGCACGGAAGAACTGGAAGCCTTGTTGCAACAAATTAAATCACTTAAAAAACCAGAATAATGGCAGTATTAATTTTCTGTGGTAAACTTGTACTGAGCACCGGTTTGCTATATGTTTACTATTACCTGTTTCTACGTAATAAAAGGTTTCATCATTATAACCGGTTTTACCTGCTGGCAGTGACTTTATTTTCACTGGTTATTCCTTTCATCAATATACCGATCTATTTATTTACAGGGAATCAGCAGCATAGTAACATTATTCAAACGTTGAAAGTAATAACCGCCAGCGGATGGGAAGAACCCGTGATCGTTTATGCGCGGCAAAACATCTGGGGCACATTACTGAACGTGCAAAATCTGCTCTGGTTCATTTACCTCGCGGGGTTTATAAGCGGGATGTTTCTTTTGATACGATCCATTTTCTACATCAACGGACTAAAAAAGAAATACCGCTATGAAACGGTTGACCAACTGAAAATTTACAACACAAGTGAGCCAGGCACACCGTTTTCATTTTTCAAATCTATTTTTTGGGATAAGGAAATTTCTTTTACTGATAAACAGGGCCAGCAGATATTCCGCCACGAAATGTTTCACGTAAAAGAAAAACACAGTGCAGATATTTTGCTGCTGGAAATACTTTGCTGCAGCTGCTGGTTCAATCCATTCTTTCATCTTATTAAGAAAGAGCTGAAGGCAATTCATGAGTTCCTGGCAGACGAATACGCCGTGTCTGCAAATAACAGGTACGAGTATGCGGAATTACTTGTGTTGCATGCTATCAATCATAAAGCGCCCGCTATTACCCATCCATTCTTTCATAACCAGATAAAACGACGTATCACCATGATCACACAATCAAACCTCGTCCGCCGCAGCGGTTACATCAGCCGCATTATGGCATTGCCATTATTGCTGATTTTAGTTTCTGCATTTGCGGTAAAGCTTACCAGTAAATCATCTTACGCTATTAATTCTCATCGCGCCAGCAAAAATATTACGGTGGTAATTGATGCAGGACATGGCGGCGTATTTACTGGCGCCCACAATACAGGTCTGGCCGAAAAAGATATCAACCTGGAAATTGCTCAAAAAATAAAACAACTGTCGGATGAATACAATGTGAATGTTGTACTTACCAGGAACAATGATAACCTCGTTGGCAGTGCTACCAATCTAAAAGAAGATTTACAGAACCGCGTGGAGATTACCAACGATGCAAAAGCAGATGCCTTTATTTCAATTCACGTAAACCAGGCAACAGAAAAAATATCATCCCGCACAGGTTTCCAGGCGTATATTTCCCGCAGAAAAAGCGACCCTAAATCAAGTCAGCTGGCGTCTACCATTTTAACCAGTTTAAAAAATGTATATGCTGTTGATGACATAATTCAACAGCGGGATGAAGGCATTATGGTGGTAGATAAATCAAACTGTCCTTCTGTTTTGCTGGAATGTGGCTACATCAATAATGAAAAAGATGCCGCTTTTATTACAGATAAAAACAACCAGGAAAAAATTGCACGGAATATTTTAGAAGGCATTGTGAAATACAGCAATGCGTCATTGCCAGGCCCGGCTTCTGTCATGGATGTTATCATGCAAAAAATAAAAGGGGATACAATTTCTGCGCAGGAGGTTAGTGAGCTGAATGTAAGTGATGTAAAATCAGTCAATGCTGATATGACAAAAACTACTGGCATCATCTATTTCAAAAATGGAGATAAAAAGTATTTCAACATTAAAGAAGTGAACGACTATTATTCTGCTAATAAGATAGAAGACTATTTAAAAAATTACAGGGCCAATGTAAACATGCAGGATTCAGTAGTTGATATTATATTCCATAAAGACACCACACCTGCTTCCGGCGCAAATGCCAGGGCTATCATCTTTACAAAAGTAGAATTTGAAGCAGTATATCCAGGCGGAAACGATGCATGGCCGAAGTATTTATTTAAAACGCTCAAATATCCTCAAAAAGCTATTGATAAAGAAATACAGGGTACTGTAATTGTGCAATTCATTGTGGATGCTACCGGGAAAATAAGCGATGTAAAAACCATCAGCGGACCGGCGGAATTGAAAGCTGAAAGCATTCGCGTAGTAAAAGAAAGCGGTGTATGGATTCCGGCAACGGATCACGGTGTAAAAGTAAGAGCCTACAAAAGGCAACCAATCACTTATAAAATGGAGAGGCAAGGCGGCGTTTAAATTCTCTCCCACTTATCCGGCTGGCTTTAAAAGCCAGCCGGATTTTTATAAACAGCAACCCGGGTTTGTCTGCATACTGTGAACAATGATTTTTATGGATTTTATTTGCTTTTGTATCACACCATCATTTCCTTCCGACTACTGTTCTATAAATACAAAATACCCCATTATGAGAAAATTCATTTTATCCTATTTGGCTTGCTTCCTTTGCATTCTGCATACAAGTGCACAGTCTGCGGATAAAGCAATGGTGATGGATTATTTCCAGAACCAGCAGTTTGAAGAAGCCGTCAATTACCTCACGCCCGCTATTATCAATGATTCTGCAAACCTGCAATTGCTTGGCTTCCTGGCATACGCAAATTATATGAATGAAAATTTTCCGGCAGCAAAGAAATATTATCAAAGAATATTTGATATTGATTCAAACTACATTTCCGCCAATCAGTATTTGGCTTCTATAAATACTAACAGTAACCCGGTGCTGGCGCAGAAATTTGTACATCGTCTCATCATTTTGCAGCCCAATAAAGCGTCTTATTACAGAAATATGGCGGAGCTTTTTAAAAAGATAAATCAAAAGGATTCAGCACTTGCCTATTATAACCGCGCATATGAAATAGCCCCGGCCGATTATAAAAGCGCTGTTGGCCTGGCAGATATTTTGATCGACAAAAAAAACTTTTTTACAGCTGACAGTATCATGGGCGCCGCACTCGCCCGCGATTCTTTAAATATCTCTTGTCTGAAATTGCGCATCCGGTCTGCGTTTGAAGCAAAAGATTATCAAAATACATTTGTACCGGGCGAAAGACTGATACGGCTCGAAGAAATTTCTTTGAGTGCTTTAACCCAGCTGGCCCTGTCTTATTACAATGTAAAAATGTACAACGATTGCATTCGGGTATGTGATTTTATGCTGCGCAATGATCTTGACATAGAGTCTGTTTATTATTACCAGGCAAAAGCATATGCTAAAATAAAAGACTTTGCAAAAAGCAATGCGTTATTGCAGGTTTGTCTTACAAAAGCTATTTCAAAAACAGCAGAAATGTATTATTATGCCCTTGGCGATAATTATGAAGCCACCAACCAATTTACAACAGCTGTTAAACAATATGATTCTGCTTACTATCTTTTTAAAAATCCGCTAATGAAGTACTATGCGGGCCATGTGTATGAAAATAATTTGAAAAATGAAAAGCTTGCACGTAAATACTATCTGCAATACCTGGATCATGCGATGCCGGTATCGGCAGACGAGAAAAAAGCATATGCGTATATAAAATCAAAATACGCAACAAAAAAATAGTAACCGCTACAAAACAATTTTCTTCCCCTCTTTGGCCGATTGTTTTGCTGCTTCTAATATCTGCACTACGATCAGGTTGTTCGATAACGAAGAAAGATCATTAACCGGTTTTATTTTCCCCCTCAGCACATCAGCCAAATAAATTAAATTATCAGTATAGGCAGCCGTTTTCACCGGCACATTGTAATACGCCACAGTATCCCTTTTTAACATCATTGTGCCATTCAATGCATGGAGATAACTTCTGTCGCCAAATACTTCCCAATCCTTAATACCGAATGGCCAGTTCCAGGAAGCTTCTATTATACCCGTGGCGCCATTTGCGTATTCAAGTAGTATGGTTGCATCATCATCTACGTTTGGATAAATTGCCGGCTTGAGATGCCGCGTTAGTGCGGTTACCGACACTGGTTTGTTTCCATTCATTAACCAGGTCATGAGGTTGGCGCCATAGCAGCCAAAATCCATTACCGCGCCACCACCATTCTTGACAGGATCCGTAAGCCATTTTAAAAAATCTGCGCTACAACCAATTTCTTTTGGTCCCTGGTGGCCCATGTGAACAACCATTTTTTTAACAGCGCCCACAGCGTTCTCGTTTTTCACCATGGAATAAATCTGCTGATTGGTGGAATACCAGGTAGTTTCGAAATTGGTAAATAACTGAATATGGTATTGAACAGCCAGCGCAGCCATCTTTTGCGCTTGTGCTACCGTGGTTGTTAATGGCTTTTCCACCATCACAGAGATACCTTTCGGCGCACACGCTTCCACTACCGCCAGATGCTCTGCAATAGGATTGTATGCCAGCACTGCGTCGGGGTGAATATGCTGCAGCATATCGGTAACCGTTTTATAAAAAATAGAATCCGGTAACTGATATCTTTTTTTATAACGGGCTACCAATTGGTCATCTGGCTCTGCAATTCCAATGATAAACACCGCACCCTTTTTGTATTGCTGCATAAGGCCATAAGCATGATCGTGGTTTAAACCAGCCACACCAACTTTAAGTGGTTGCGCAAATGCGCGGCCAGTACCCAGTATCAGAAAAAGAATAAAAAAATATTTTGCCTGAGAACACAAAAGAGGATAAAGTTTTTTCATTTTGGCTATATTGATATTTGTATAATTAAAATGAAACTGAAAATATTCATTTTACACCGTAAAAATATTTTTATTTGTATGCCATATAGCAAATGCGGGAATGAACCCTAATTTAGTGCGCTTCCGGTAATAAAAATGAGCCGCCTGAATATTTCAGGCGGCCCACTTTAAAGTGTATAGTTGACATTATATAGCAGTGAAAAAAATAAGATGTATCGCTATCTTATGCTTCATGAATAGCGTCATACCGCTGAATTCCTTCCACCAACAAACGAAAAGCTTCATTTGTCTCATTCATCCAGATAGCTTCCTGTATCATTTCACAATACTGAATGTGCAGGTAAGCACTTTGTTTCGGTTCCGCATCACGAAACTTATACCACAGCGGTGCAATTTCGTTCATGCTTAATTGAATGTCGTGGTGAATGTTTGATTGGTATCCCATGATTTTAATTTGATGGTTTTTCAAAAAATCTTTCTCAATGGAGGTATTCAATTTTTTTTCCATAATTGTTAAATCATTTATACGCATGGATTTCCGGGAGATTTCTCGTCGCTGCAAATCCTTAAACATACCGTATAATTAAATTATGCTATTAAGTCGGCCGGAAAATGCTTATCCGTTTTTATTGCTAATCAATTTATTATAAATGGATACGTGGATAATTTATCAACGATGATGAAGGAAAAAAAACTGCGGCGGGAAATTGTCGTAACGGGGATTAAATTATTCGATAATTATTTAATCTTTGAAATATTAACCTGGCTGAGAAAAGTGCTGGGCAAGTTGGGGAACAAGATGGACATGAATCCATGATGGATTTTTAAAAGATAAGCCTGTTATTGGCTAACTATAAAAGCACTACTAATATCCTCCCGGATTATATGTTATCTCCAGGGCAAATGCTGGCGGAGACCGCTATAACAGTACGCTAAATCTGCAGACAAATATTAATTGCAGAAATCGCTGAAGTAAAATCCTTCTTCGCTCAATACATAGTCGTTGCTAACTGTATTCAGCAAAGTAGTATGGATAAAATCTTCCATCTCTTTTTTTCTTGTATCTGCCATGAAACGATTATTACGCACCATCTGCAAAGATTGCAATTTTAAAAGGGCCAGTCTTGACATTTGCTGAATGTGCTCTTCGGTGTAACGAAATTTTTGAGCAAGATAGTCCTGCTGATTGAGGTAAGGATTTTTCATGAGTTTGGATTTTGGGTTTTTCAATGGTATCGGACGTTACAATAACGTTAACAGTAAATTAAAAATTGTATGTATCCGGGCGTTATCTTTATCCCCTTTAAATCCACATTATGAACTTTGATATCAATCAATTAAATCAACTTATAAAACAAAGACGCAGTACTTTTCCCCGGCAATATGATGCGGGTAAATACGTGGATGACGCGATTATCCAACAAATGCTGGAAAATGCAAACTGGGCGCCTACGCATAAATTGACGGAGCCATGGCGCTTTACCGTTTTTACCGGCAACGGGTTAAAGACCTTTGCAGGTTTGCAGGCATCTGTTTATAAAAATTCAGCGGGCGAAAAATATATAGAAGACAATTATCAAAAGTTGCTGGCAACGCCCCTGCTTGCATCGCATGTAATATCTATTGGAATGAAGCGGCACGCAGAAAAAAATATCCCTGAAATGGAAGAAATGGCGGCCGTTGCCTGTGCCGTACAAAATATGCATTTAACAGCAGCAGCTTATAATGTTGGATGTTACTGGACAACAGGTGGCGTTACTTTCAACGACGCTGCAAAACCTTTTTTTGATTTGGATACCGCAGATAAATTAATGGGCTTTTTTTATGTAGGCGTTATCGCCGTTCCATCTCCGCCGGGCAAACGCGGTGCGATTGAAGATAAGGTGAAGTGGATTAGGAAGTAAGAAAAATGGCTGATGGCTTATTTTTTCATGTCTGATGTATGTAATATAACACGTTGATTATATTGAATCATCTGGAAATACAGAAATCAGACATCGTTTCATCTCCTCAGACAAATGGTTCCTGCTGACTCAGACAATGAAAGCTGCCAAGGCCCCAAATAATATCAGTAGAATCTATCCCAATTACTTTTCTACCGGGAAAGCAGTCCTGAATTATTTGCATCGCTTTATTATCACGGTTACTTCTGAAGGTGGGAACAATGACAGACTGGTTGGCAATGTAAAAATTGGCATAAGAGCAGGGCAGGCGCTGATCTTCGTAAATGAGCTCCTCCGGCATCAGCAATTCCACAATATTCAGTTGCCGGCCGTTCAGCAAACGCATTTGCTTTAATTGTGCAAGATTTTTTTGCAACAAATCATAGTTCTCATCCGCTTTATTTTCTTCAATCACAGTAATAACGGTGTCTTCATTTACAAACCGGACCGTATCATCAATATGCCCGTCTGTGTCATCGCCCACGATGCCTTCATCAACCCATAATACCTGTTCAACGCCATAGTAATTGCGCAAATATTCTTCTATCTGATCCTGGTTCAGCTGAGGATTCCTGTTTTTATTGAGCAAACAAGCGGTGGATGTCATTACTGTTCCTTTGCCATTAAATTCTACAGAGCCGCCTTCCATAATAATACCTGGATGATATACTGGAATATTATATTCCTTTGCGATAAGGGTTGGTATCACATCGTCCAAATCGTATGGCGGATATTTATTACCCCAGGCATTGTAGTTCCAGTCGACAATTACTTTCTTTTGTTCCGCATCCGGGTTGATTAAAAACGCCGGACCATGATCCCTGCACCACGCATCATTGGTAGGATTAAAAAAGAACTCAACCTTATTAAGATCAACAGCTGCAGTTTGCAGATGGCCAATGGCAAAAGCTTTCATGGCTTCATCTTTTACATTGATGCAAACTTTCTCACCCAGTGCAAGCTCTTTTATAAATTTTGCATAGGAAGGAAAAATGACATCGATCTTTCCCGGCCACGAGGCTTCTTTATGCGGCCAGGATAACCAGGTAGCAACATGTGGTGCAAATTCTGCGGGAAAATAATAGCCCAGGTCTTTTGGAGTTGGTAAGTTTTGATTCATCAAAATTGTTCTTTGTGTTTTGCTTTTTATTAAATGACAGAACTTAAAGCTATGCTTAATCACCGCAGAGGGCAGGCGGTATTTTTCCGGGGTTACAAAAGGCTTATTCTTTTCTCATTTTCCTTTGTGAATTAGCTCTTTTAACCCTATGGCAAAACTATTCTTCATCAATAAATCTTTTTGTAATGGGCTGATAAGAATCGATTCTTCTATCTCTCAAAAAAGGCCAGTGCGTTCGGTAGCTGTCTGTTTTTGATGTATCAATTTCATGTACAATAACTTCTTCTTCGTCGTGCGAAGCCTGGTAAAGAATAGTGCCGAAAGGATTGCTGATAAATGATCCGCCCCAGAATTTCATGGCACCATTTTGCTCAAAGCCGGTGCGGTTAACACCAACAACATGTACGCCATTGGCAATGGCATGACTGCGCTGAATAATTTGCCATGCATTGTATTGCTCGGTATTGGTGGGCAGATCCTGTGCTGTGCTCCAGCCAATAGCGGTTGGATAAAATAGTATTTCAGCACCCATCAAAGCAGTGATGCGCGCCGCTTCGGGATACCATTGATCCCAGCAAATCAGCACCCCAAACGTGGCAAATTTTGTTTTAAAAACCTTGTACCCCAAATCACCCGGCGTGAAGTAAAATTTTTCATAAAAGGCTGGGTCATCGGGTATATGCATCTTGCGGTATTTCCCCAGATATTTCCCATCCGCATCCAATACAACTGTTGTGTTGTGATAAATGCCCTGGGTTCTTTTTTCAAACAAAGAAGCGATAATAACAACCCCCAGTTCAGCCGCTGTTTTACTTAAAATATCAGTTGATGGACCAGGAATTGTCTCCGCCAGTTTAAAGTTTTCGTAATCCTCCACATCACAGAAATAAAGCGATGTAAATAATTCCTGCAGGCAAATAACCTGCGCGCCCTTTGCCGCGGCTTCTTTTATTTTTACAATTGCTTTCCGGAGGTTCTCGTCTTTATCTGCCGTGCATGTCATCTGCACAAGACCAATCTTTACTTTGGACATCTGTTTTATTTTGAGTTGCAAAAATATGTGATGACTTTACGTGCCACAGTTATTCTTGCCTGAACCTACACGTTGAAGTTTTAACCGTGGCACGATAAATTTCGAGTTGCAAAAATATGCGATGGAACGCAGATTTTTATGATTAGCGCAGATGATGATTTAACCTGGGTCGCCCTTCTAGAATCTTATATTATTTTGACTTTGCCAAGGGCGGTTCACACTGATTGTGTAAAGGTGAGCCACCCTAAAAGCCTTATACGCACCGAATTTTAAAGGTGACCCATGTGATAAAATAAAACAGGCCCCACGTGGAGACCTGTATCAAAATATAAAACGATAATTATATTATTTTCTTCCCATATCCCGTAAAAAAGAAACATGCGAAGCAATGGCATATCTCACTTTTGGATATTCTATGTATTCAACACCAAATTCCTGGCAGGCCTGCTTAATTATTTTACTTATTTGCGGGTAGTGAATATGAGAAATTTTGGGAAATAAATGATGCTCAATCTGAAAGTTCAATCCACCTACCAGCCATGATACCAGTTTATTTCTTGTTGCAAAATTTGCAGTGGTTTTAATCTGGTGTACCGCCCACTCGTCATCCAACCTTCCGCTTTCAACATCCGGCATCGGAAAGGCAGTGTGCTCAACTGTATGGGCCAATTGAA
>JBDUAY010000513.1:0-3952 GCA_040004415.1 Bacteroidota bacterium
CTACAGGCACCGCATTAGGCATACTCATTACAAATGCTGCAGTAGCCGTTATTTTTTTATTGTTGGGCATTTGGGCAGGGAAAAAACCGTTGGCAGCAATTATTTCCGGAATTGTATTGTATGGCGTAATAATATTAATAGGAGTGGTTCAGAATCCTTCCAGCCTTTTCAGTGGAATCATTTTGAAGATTCTTGTCATTAGCTATCTAATTAAAGGATTGATATCCGCCCGGGAAGCAGACAAAATCAAACAACAACATAACATTTAATGGAACCAGGCGGCGAAGAAATGACAGATCAGTACGTGTGCCTGCATTGCAATCAGTCAATTGCAGAAGAAGCCCGGTATTGCAATCATTGCGGAACTTCGCAGGCAACGCCAGATATAGAAGACGCCATAATAAAGCAAAAAAGATTTGTCATTCTATCTGTTTTCTTTGGTGTGCATCTGGTTGTTTGTTTGATTTCCAATTTTACAAAATATGTTCGTGGTGTTGTTCCGTTGCTGATTGCAGATGGTGTCCTGTCGATAGTTACACTGGTGTTCGTTGTTTTATTTTGGAATGAATTAAAGAAACTTTTCAGGTGGAATAATTTTTCAGTTACAAAATGTATTGGATACGCATCATCAGCAACCGGTGCTGCCATAGTCATAGGTTACGCAGTCAAGTGGATCAACAAAACCATTTTTGATTCAGAATCGTACTACTATTATGCATTCAGTCATTTGAAGTATGCAAAGCTGGTTACCATATTGGTTGTAGCACTGCAACCGGCGCTCTTTGAAGAAATGGCTTTTCGTGGTGTAATGCAGGAGGGGTTAAAAAAAATAATAGATACAAAGCAGGCCATTTTTATAGCAGCTTTTTTATTTTCGTTGCTGCACATGAGTTTTATTTCCTTTTTTTGGTTGATGCCATTTGCTTTGTGGCTGGGATATGTGCGTAATAAAGAGCAAACAATCTGGTATGGCGTGCTCATTCATTTCTGTTTTAACGCTACTGCTTGTTTCCTGGAGTTTTTTGAATTGAATCTATTTTGATTTAATATAACGCCTGCAAACATATCTCAGATCGTGTTACCTTTTCTTTCCTGTATGAAAAGTAATTCCAAGGCTAAGTATTATCTCTGCCGTACCAAACGCCTGTTTGGCTGTGCCCTCGTATATTTTTAAATTGGAATAACGCGCGTAATCAAGCTTACCGGCGAGTTCCAAATAAACGTACTTGTAAAATGTAGATCGAAATGCGCCTTCTACGCCAGTATTCCATCCACCAAATTGAAACTGTTGCTTGTTTTCAGGCTGATCAAAGAATTTATTTTGCACGTGCGGGATTACCGGACCTATGCCAAATTTAGCCATTCCATCAAATTGAACTTTTCTTGCTTTTTTCTCAAGGTGCCAGCGTTTTACGATATTAAATAAAAGAAAATTGGCGCCATTATTCAGAAAGTAATAGGAGCTGCTATCGGCATTTGCTGCGGTATTTTGTTTAAACCTTGCATAACCATCGTACGGTTTATTATTCATGGTACCTTTTATATGTACCAGCTGATCATCTGCAAAAATGAATTTAGTATGATCAAAATTGATCTCAATACCCAAATCTTTTTTATTGCCAAAAAAATAACCAATACGGTAATTGTATTGCGGAATAGTGAACGCTTCTGATAATAAGCCATCATCCCAACCCCGGTGATCATGGCCTTTTATGTTTTTGAAGACATAATCGTTGCCCAGTGAGGGCTGACTTATTTTTAAATTGCTATGCGTGAATGCTTCGGTATTGTAACCCCAGGAAAAATAAAATTCGCCGCGGCGGTGCGGTTCTTCAGTTTGTGCATTGCCTGCAAATGGGAGTAGAAAAGTCAATGCAATTACTGCAAATAAAATCCTTGTCTGCCTCATAACGTCTTCTTGTGGTTTTTTTTTGATGCAGTGGTGGTGATTACACCGGCTACGGAGGCAAAGGTATTCACTTTTAAGATTGATTATGCACACTAATTGTTAAGCCGTTTGCAGTTGCCGTGGCCGGCGCAGACACAGCGCCACTGATAAAAATGATTACGCATCGTAATCAAGCACTGGCCTTAACCATCTTTCTACTTCACTAAGCGGCATATCTTTTCTCTTTGCGTAATCTTCTACCTGGTTTTTATCAATTTTGCCCACACCAAAATATTTGCTTTCCGGGTTGGCAAAATACCAGCCTGAAACAGATGATGCAGGATACATCGCCAGCGATTCAGTTAATGTTATACCGGTTGCTTCTTTTCCCCCCAATAAATTAAATAATTTATATTTTTCAGTATGATCCGGACAAGCAGGATAACCAGGTGCCGGGCGAATACCCAAATAAGATTCTTTAATCAATTCCTCATTGGTTAAATGTTCATTGGTTGCATAGCCCCAATATTCTTTACGCACTTTTTCATGCAGCACCTCTGCAAATGCTTCTGCTAACCTGTCGGCCAGCGCCTGCAATGTAATTTTCTTGTAATCATCAAGGGCAGTTTCAAAACGTTTTATATGCGGCTCGATGCCTGCTATGGTTACCGTAAATGCTCCTATATAATCTTGTTTACCCGTTGCTGCCGGTGCAATAAAATCTGTTAACGAAAGATTTGGCTGGCCATCGGCTTTCTTTATCTGCTGGCGCAAAGACTCAAGATGTACGGTCGCCGACTTACCGGTAACAACAATAGTATCTTTTGCATCACTGTTAGCGGGCCAGAAACCAATTACACCCCGCGGTTGCAGCCATTTTTCAGCTATGATTTGTTTCAGCAACTTTTGAGCATCGTTGTACAATTTTGTAGCTTCTTTGCCAACTTTTTCATCGCTTAATATTTGTGGAAATTTACCGTGCAGTTCCCAAGCAATAAAAAATGGCTGCCAGTCTATATATTTTGCAATCTCTGCCAGCGGGAAATCAGCAAAAATTTTATTGCCCGTAAATACTGGTGCAACCGGCGTAAAATTATCCCAATCAATTTTTACTTTATTTTTTTGCGCATCTGCTAAACTTAAAAATTGCTTAACAGATTTTTTATTCGCAAAATCTGCTTTGAGTTTCGTGTATTCAACTTTTAAATTGCCGAGAAAGCCGGCCTTCTGATCATTTAGCAATGATCCCGCAACGGTTACACTTCTTGAAGCATCCAGCACATGCACAACACCTTCATCATATTGTGGTGCAATTTTTACAGCCGTGTGCATACGTGAAGTAGTAGCGCCGCCAATCAGCAAAGGCTGATTCATACCCCTGCGTTTCATTTCATGTGCCACATGGACCATTTCATCCAGTGAAGGCGTAATCAAACCACTCAAACCAATAATATCTACTTTTTCTCTTATGGCGGTGTCTAATATTTTATCCGTTGCAACCATTACACCCAGGTCAATAATATCATAGCCATTACATCCAAGTACAACACCAACAATATTTTTACCAATATCATGCACATCACCTTTTACTGTTGCCAGTAGAATTTTTGCTGCCCCTGCGCCTTCTTCATTCACAGTGCCAGCCGCCAAATGCGCCTGTCTTCTTAATTCTTTTTCCGCTTCAATAAAAGGCGTCAGTACGGCAACTGATTTTTTCATCACCCGTGCACTTTTTACTACCTGTGGTAAAAACATTTTACCGCTGCCAAATAAATCTCCTACTACATTCATACCAGCCATTAATGGCCCTTCAATTACATCTAAGGGTTTGGGATATTTTTGTCTCGCTTCTTCGGTATCTGCATCAATATAATCTGTGATACCATTTACCAGTGAATGTTTCAGGCGTTCTTCAACACTTGTATTTCTCCAGGCATCATCTTTTATGATTACTTTACCTTTTGCTTTGATGGTCTCCGCAAAGTTTATAAGGCTTTCTGTTGCTTCGTTATTATCATTATTGCGATTTAGTATCACATTTTCGCACATCTCTCTTAACCCTGG
>JBDUAY010000514.1:0-3949 GCA_040004415.1 Bacteroidota bacterium
AATATGGTATTGCGAGGTTTCACCTGGACTAAAAGCGTCTGATCATAATGATGTAATAGCACTTCCAGCGTTTTACGTGGCAACTTCATTTTTTTTTCCGGCTCTTCGGGCAGGTTAAAATGTTCTTTGTAAATAAGACCTGTTTGCACATTCAACGATACAAGTGCTTCTCCGCTCATTTGCAAAAAACCAGAAGGGCCGCAAATAAAATAAGCCGCTTGATTCAGCTTATCCGCAAGCAGTGTTTTCAGTAATTTTTTGAGCAGCAGCTTGCTTAGTCTTTCCTTTATTATCTTTTCAGCAGGACGATCATTTTCAATTGCAGCACCTGAAAAACAGTTCCATATTATAAACCGGTGTTTGAAAAGTTGTTCCATGTAAGCAAGAGAAATTTTAAATATGACATCATCTTTTGTCCGGTTTGCATTGATTAAAATAACATCCGCCGAAGTATGTTTCAAGTAATATTTAAGGATAGAAAAAATAGGGGTTATACCACTTCCCCCTGCAATCAGTATAATATTTTCCGCTTGCATCACATTTTCAGCCGGGTAAAAGGAACCATATGGACCTTCAATTTGCCATTCAGCAATTTCTTCCGCATGATCTACAATGTAATTGCTCATTACACCCCCCTGAACCCTTTTTACTGTAATTGTTGGTTTTTCATCTTCATCTGCAGCACTGCAAAGTGAATATGATCTTGTAACAATTTTATTTTTGATTTTTAGCGAAAGGTTTACAAATTGACCAGAAAAAAAATTAAACTCATCTTCACCTGTATCAAAAATGATAGAGGTTGCATCAGAAGTTTCCCTGATAATACATGCTGTCTTCCACATATAATTAGCTTTCATTGATTTTACTTTGGTTGTTTGATCCTGAATACGGCAATCAATAATCCCAATCCGCATATTACTGCCGCCGCACTGAATGCTGTTTTAAATCCTGCATTAAGTGCAACTGTTTCACTTATGCCGTCTGAAATAGAAGACTTGGTAACCGCAGCAGCAATAACCGCCACCACAGCCAGTCCTATGGCCGAACCGATCTGGTAGCTTGTGTTCACAATGCCAGAGGCCAGCCCGGTCTCTTCAGGTTTAACTGCCGACAAAGCTGCCATGGTTGCAGGAATATAAGCAAGTGACATACCCAGGGCACCCAGCAATGAAGCCGGTAATACACTAGTTAAAAATGTTCCGCCTGATGATACCATACTGAATACAATAGCTGAAGCTGTAAGAAATGCAAGACCGGCCAACAGGTTTGCTTTAAAACCAAACCTGGCCACCAGTTTACCTGTAAAACCTACCATTATAATCATGATAGTTACAGTCATCGGTAACAATGCAAGTCCGCTGTTAAATGCATTTAATTTTAATATCTGTTGGAGATACAGGTTCAGAAAAAACCAAAGCGGTATCCATGCTGCGGCCATAAGGCCCATTACCATATTTCCTGAGGAAAGGTTTGGTGTTTTAAAAATGTGCAGCGGCAACAACGGTTCCTTTTTTCTCTTTTGTAAAATAATAAAAATGATAAAAGACAAAACCGAAATCGTCAATAAACTTATTGTTTGAACAGAAGCCCATCCTGCAGACTCTGCTGATACGATGGCATAAACCATTAGAACCAATGATGCAGTTGCTTGGATGGCTCCTGCCCAGTCTACTTTTCCAGTTGATCTTCTGCCCTGCAAAAACCAAGACTTACAAAATGCCAATACAAATAATGCTATGGGAATATTAATATAAAATACCCAGCGCCAGTTCATCCACTCGGTGATTACTCCTCCCAGAAATACACCGGCCGAGCCACCTGCGGCAGCAGAAGCTCCCCATAGGCCAAACGCCTTCCCAAGTTCCTTTGGATCGGTAAATGTTGACATTAATAGTGTCATTGCAGCTGGCGCAATTAATGCAGAACCAAATCCCTGAATAGCTCTTCCAAAATTTAGAACATCAGGTGACCAGGCTGCACCCGCCAGCAAAGAAGCCACTGCCAGAATCCCAAACCCGATCATGAATATTTTTCTTGCGCCAAACAAATCCGATAATCTTCCGCCCAGTAAAAGAATTCCACCAAACAGTATTACATAAGCGTTAAATATCCATTGCAGACCGTTTTGAGTATAACCCAGATCGGTTTTAATTGCCGGTAAGGCCACTCCGATAATTGAAGTGTCCATTATAACCAGGAACTGGGCTGAACAGATGAGTACCAGTGCCAGCCATCTTTTTTCGTACTTTGATTTTATAACAGTTGTTATTTGGGACATAATGATATTTTTTATATCACAAAACTACCCTGGACTATTGCCTGGCTTTTTATACTATGGCGGCTATGATGTATAAGATTTTTAAATGCAGGTGAAAAATGCTACTTTATGAAAGCAAAATAATAAGCTCATATAGTATAATATAACTGTAATAGTATACTGAACAATAGATAGTTTGGGCTAGGCGCTTTCTCTATTGCATTCAGGCGAATTATATGATGAAAGGCTGAAATTACCTTAGCAGATAAAACTGCTATAATTAAATAATTAATAATGTTGAACTTAATTTACGATGTCTTTGGAAAAGGGATTCAGGTGCTAAACTAATTTATACTCTCAAACAAAAAAACAAAATTACTTTACAAAAGGAATCAATTCGTGGACCATCAAAGACATCGGGACAGTGTATATAAAAAGGCAACTAGCAGTAAAAAACTCATAGTACTCATAGCTATGCAACCTGCTAATGAATAGTTTACTTTAAATAAAAAAACATTTTATACTTCGCATTCAGCAGTTTTCAAACTGCTCCGTTTTTTTAGCGGCGTTTCCTTATATGTCTTGTTAATCCAACCCATTTTTAACTTTGAAACAGAGCGCTGCTTTACATTATTTACAACAAGATAAATTCCAAACAATACAAATCCCAACCCGGTGATCATACCTGCAGTTATTTTTTCGTCGAAAAAAATTGATGCCAACAAAACACTAAACACCGGAACCAATAAGGTAACAAGTGATGCATTTACGATGCCTGTATTTGCAATCAGTTTAAAATAGAAAATATAAGCACCGGCTGTATTAATAATTGCCAGAATGGCTAAAGGCACCAAAATGCCCGGAGTAAATAAAACAGGTTGGTAGTTTGAAAATAAGAACGGCAGCGATATGGCAGCAGCCATAATGATCTGCCCCGTGGCTATATCAACTGACCCTGTTTTGCTAAATTTCATTTTGACATACACTGTAGAGAATGCATTGAAAAACGAACTTGCCAGGCCTGCCAGTATCGCGAGCCAGAAACCAATGCCAGCTGTTATGGGACTCCAGCCAAACACCATGAATATGCCAACTACGCTGATCACCATACCACTCATTTTTTTCCCTGAAATATTTTCATGCAGGTAAAATTTAGAGGCCAATGCTGTGAATAACGGAATGGTAGAACCAAGGATTGATGGCAGGGACGCACCAAGTTTTATTACAGCAAATGTGTTCAGCGCAAATGGAACAACAATATTAAATGCTCCCAGCACCAGGTAATCTTTCCACCTGTTTCTTAAATCGGGAAGCTGCCGATAAATGCTTGCAGCTATCAGCAATGTAACTGCGGCCAGTAACATGCGTGTGCCTACGCTTAGAAATACGCCGATTACCGGCGCAACGATCTTTAAAAAAAGACTGGAGCTTCCCCAAGCCATAGACAATATTAACAAAAGGAATATATCTTTCGTTTTCATTTTATTAAATTTATTAGTACCCGCCAAGGTTTAAAGCCCGAAATCCCGCTTTGTGAATAGTATTTTCTAATGCATCTCATTGATAATACCGGGAGAAAAAAAAGTTAATTTTCTATCTGAATTTTCCAGATCAAATTGCCAGTTTGTAGAACCAACTGCCGGCAACGGAACTCGAGCTAAATCCTTTTTTCAAACATGCCTATTTCAATGA
>JBDUAY010000127.1:0-13309 GCA_040004415.1 Bacteroidota bacterium
CTTTGAATATATCAGCGGATTTTGACTATCATCATTCAACAGATCGCCCACCTTCATTTTGGCTACTTGTTCATCGCTCAGTATGTTTTTTATTCCATTAAACGTAGCGCCATCCGGCATGTAGGCGCAAGTCATGGCGCGACGGAAACCATTTGTCATATTAGCACCGGCACCATGAACGGTCAGGCCATTGTGGAAAGAACAGCTGCCCGCTTTCATCGGCACTGCAACGGATGCTAATCTTCTAAACTGCGGATAAAATTCAAAAATCTGATCCATGTTTTTACCGATACCCGGGTTTTCGTATGTCGTAGATTTAAAGGTACCCGGAATAAAATACAGGCAACCATTCTCGAGCGTGGCATCATCCAGCGCAACCCAGATCGATAATGCCCTCCTGTCGCTGAACGACCAGAACGGTGTGTCCAGATGCCACGATGTTGGATTGGCCCAGGGGCGTTTTACGAGTGCCTGATCATGCCATATACGAATGCCTTCCGATCCGGATAATTCAGCCGCCATCTTCCCTATATTTTCGTCCAGCATGATCTGCTTTACCTTTTCATTGGTTTGCCAAAGGTTCAGCATCTGATCAAATACCTTTCCATAATAATCACTGTCTTTATTAATACCGTCGTCTTCACCAACTTTTGTTTCCGTGCCAGGAAATTTTCTCCCGTTTCTTTGCTCTATCGCTTCTGTTACGGCTTCTCTCCAAACAGACAGTTCGTTTTCATCTAAAAAATTTTCTACCAACAGGTATCCGTTTTGCTGGTACGATTCTACTTGCTGTTTTGTAAGTGTAACATTCATGAACCTTATTTTTATCAAATTTAATATAAAGATGAGCAACGCGGGGATTATGCTTCAGACGAAAGAACGCTATACGTTTGCAAGGCTGCGCTTGCAACAGGGCAAACGTATAGGGCTATGATATGCATGTCAATGTTGAATTATTCACTATGCACAAAAATCATTTTTACCGGTCCCAGCAAACCGGATGGGCGTAACATTTTTTCTGCATCCGGGCCGTCGAATTTCATGATATTTGTTTTTGTACGTCTTTTCCCGCGGGGCAATTTACCATCTCCAATTAATCTGTTGGGCCAAAGATTTACCACTTCTACCTCAAGCAAATTATTGCCAGGCTTTATATAATTTGTAATATCAAATTGAAACGGTGCGCTCCATTTAACCGGCATTTTTTTTCCGTTAATGCTGATGGAGGCCATCTCCAGCACATCGCCCAAATCAAGTATTGTTTTTACGTTCTTAATATTTGCGGGATGAATAGGGAAAGTTTTTTTATATACGGCCTTTCCTGAATAATATTTAATGCCACTGTCGTCAAAGTCAGTCCATGATTTCAGGGAATCAATTTGTACATGCGCAGGTCCACCCCAAACGGTATCAAAATTAATCGTCCATTTGCCGGAGAGCGGAACAATTGTATTTTGATGTGCAAGATTTTTCTTGGTTGTTTTTCCATCCGACCATGTCATCGTATAATCTCCCGCTTCAAATATTTCAGTTGACAGCTTACCGGCTATTCTATAATTTACAATCGGTGGTTGCCCTGAACCTTTAAATGAATTGCCTGGAAAAAATAATTTCCCATCTTTTTCAATTTTAATAATATGGGGTGATTGTGTAGCTTTTCTGAATACAATAAATTGTGACCCATCCGGTTCAAAGTTAAGCGGGATAATCGTTTGCCCGTTTTCTTCACGGTAGGTTACTATTTCTTTGGATTGACCCGTTAATGGATTCCAAAGCTCCGGCACCATGCCGGTAACCCTGAATTTGCATTCAACCTGTTCATACCGATCAGGCAATGATGTGAGGTAACGAAATTCTAAATCATTAATCCCTTTCCTTCCAAAACGATTGGTCAAAAAATAAATATCCATCCCATCGCCCGTGCGATGTATATAATCGAGTGCCGTATTTTCCCGGGTACTGGTAAATTCAAGATCGGGTTTAATTTTCATTTCTTCCAGCACAGCAGCAACATCTTTTCCGAAAATTACTTTTCCCTTACCATAATTATTTTCTTTTATCGTTGTTCCGTTGACTGGGCCCCACATACGCGCAGCAATATCATTTACTTCTTTATCAGTTGCAGGATAGCCGCTTAAACCGGTGGCTTTTACCGGGCGTGGAGCGATAACCGTTAGTCCGGCTTTAACCAGCATTTCCACTTTGCGCAATACGTTAATATCAATGTTTGTCTCCTGCGGAAGCACCAGCAAACGATAACGCATACCATCAGGGAAAACGATTATATTTTCCTTTACAGACGTTTTTTCCAACGCATCTTTTGAACACTTGTCCCAGTCGTGACCAAAGCCCAAATCTTTCACATCTTCTTTCAGGAATACAAAATTGGGAACATCATCGCCATAATAATATAAAACATCGGCAACAAATAAACCTTGCGAAAGTAAATAAGTACATCTGTTCAGGTAACTGATAAAATCACCTGCCTGCTTCCACCAGGTTACATTTGGATTAAGATGTGTGCCCGCAAAATATTCATTGCCCGGTAAGCCAAATTCTTTCGGAGACGACGTAAACGTATGCCATACAATTCTATTAACACCAGAACAGAAAACGCGATCAATATTACTTTTTAGATCTTTCGGAGCACGCTCCCATTGCGGGCCAATAGATGTTGGCCCTTCAGCCGCTACAAATCTTTTTCCATTGGTATGTGCCACAGAGGCGCTTTGTTTTACCGCAAGCCGTTCATCATCTTTCACCCGGTGCGTATTAGACATTGCCCAGAACTCTCCCTGTGGAAAATCACTGATGGCCATCACTTTTAATGCGTCTACCGGTGCAGAATGCGGGCCACCAGATTCGGGATGAATGCCCATACCATGCTCATGTGCCAAATCACTGAACAACTGGTAATGATAGGCGGCAATACAATCTCCAATTGTTTTCCGGTAGTCGTGCAAAAATCTGTCTGATTGATCCACGCTTTCAACCACCCTGCCGGCAAGCACCGGCAAATATGGAAATATATCATAGCCGCGAAATTTTTTAAACGCGGCTGCAAAATTATTTGTCCACCCAACGGCACCCATTTCCCAGCTGTCCGTTTGCAAAAAATGCAAACTGTTGCCGGCAGATTGTGCCGTATTTATCAATGGAAGTATTACATCGTCACTAAATTTTTTAAAAGCATCCGGATTTAAATGATCCAATGAAAGTCCCTCCCATCCGTCGCTGTTAGTAGAAGTAGTGGCACCAGTGCAGGTCCAGCCATATCTTATGATCGTCCAGTTACCGGCAGGTGCGTCCCATGTTAATATACCATCTTTGTATTTATCCGTCAGATCAATTATTTCTGATGATTTAATACTTTGTACTTTATTTGTATCGCTGTATTCTTCCCGCAATCTATACAATGGATATACGCCTTTAGAACCAAAATCCTGGTTGAATGTTTTCAGACCCCAGTTTTTAATTGCTTTGTCTTTGGTAAGCGCGCCAGTGTCTGCCTTAAATGCCTGAACAATAATGTCGCGGTATAATAATTTTGTTTCAGGCTGCGGCAGCTGCACGGCTATTTTTTTTCCACCTTCAATTTTTGTTTCGGTGTAAACAATTTTTTTAAGCGCCAATTCTGGCGTGATGGTGGGCCCACCGGGGTTCCAGCCGCTTTGCGCATTCACACTCAATTCTATTCCCAGTCTTTGGGCTTCTTTTATTGCATGCTTGTATAGTTCCATCCATGCCGGGCTCATAAACACCGGGCCAGCCTGCGTTTTTTTTGCGACAGAATAATTTGAACTTCCTGCATCAACGATAGAAGCACCACCGTACCCATTTGCTTTCATTTGTTCCAAATCACGCGTAATGGATTCTTTGGTAGCCATGCTGTTCAGCCACCACCAATAACACCGTAACCGCGTATCACCAGGCGGCCTTACAAATCCTTTCTGAATGTTTTGATAATTCAGTGTATCAGAAGTGTGTAACGAATAATTTAGTTTTTGTGCTGAAACATATATGCAGCAGAACAAAGTAATTATAATGATCGAAGGCTTTAACATATGGTGTTGTTAGTGAAATGGAGATTGCCAGAATTTGGATGTACAGGTTGTATGGATCATTGGATTCTGATTTCTTCAACTTTCTGCAGATCTTTCAACGCTCAGCAGATGTCTCCCGCATCGCGATTTGAAAAATGAAGAATATTGGCAGGAGACGCTGCGGATAGCGCAAACGCATTTTCAATTTAATGCATTAATCAAAAATAGTAACAGTCATCACTAACCGCAGGTTCCTCCAATTACATCAAAATATGCGATGTCCAAAATGGAAAGACCCTGCGGAAGTTATGAAAGACAGAAGAGGTCTACCAGCCCGGGTTTTGCGCCAGCTTAACATCTTTATTTGCATCTATTACCAGCTGCGGTATGGGCCACAGGTTATAATTAAATGTGAGCGTTGCCTGCGCCTCTGGCCAGAATGCATATTTTTTAATACGGTCAACAGCGATGGTTCCACCCATGCGCAGCAACGTGTTCCAGCGGCATTCTTCATACACCAGTTCACGCGCACGCTCATCCAGTATGGTATTGAAATTATCGTCCATATCGGCAGCGGTTACCAAATAACTGCAATTGGCGCGGCTGCGTAATAAATTAACATCTGCTGCTGCGCCGGCTTTATCACCACTTCGTTGTTTGGCCTCTGCACGCAACAAAATAGTTTCCGGAAGGCGGATAAAATAATCATCCCTGAATAAGTTGCTCATGTTCTCTCCATCAGCAAGGCCCGTGTATTTATCAGTAGCAATTTTGCAGGAGACCGGATAGTCAAGACTCTGATCATCCTTTGTATCATACAAAACCGACCACGGCACCGGAATGCCGTAGTAAGCAGAAGTTGTAACATTGCCGAGGAATATCCTGCGAAAACAAATGTCAGTGTTCCGCATATCATCACCGTATTTATCTGCATAAATACCATCGCGTGTATATAAAGTTGGTGTTACCTGGGAAATGCCGCGTCCGCCAACATCTACATTTGTTCCTCCGAGGTTAGCAGGTGAGCCATTGCGGAACACCGGGCCATAGATACGGGAGTAAGGCAGTTTTGACCTGGCATCTTCCGCCCGGTAAGCAGCATAATCAATTTGCAGCGCCCATATACATTCTTTGTTACCATCCTGGTAGTTTACATTGTTTTCCTGGAACAAATCCCAGAAAACATTGCCCTGTGGTTCTGTTTTACGTGCACCATACCGGCTTTTCATTAAAGCATAGGTGCCTCCGTCAATTACTTTATTTCCGTAAGCAATGGATTGCGCAAAAGCGGTTGCTGCGCCGGCCGCATTGCCATCAGCAGCCATCTGTGTACCCATCGCCAGGTAAAGTTCACAAAGATTGTGTTGTACGGCCCCTTTCACCAGACGTCCACCCACTACAGTAATATCCGGCACATCATTTTCAATGGCCAACAGTTCCGTAATTGCGTACTGGTATGTTTCTGTACGGGTTGCACGTTTATAATCATACCGTGCAACTTTTGTAAGTTCTGTTACCAGTGGTACGCCACCGAAAAGCTCACCCAGGTTACGGTAAGCAAATGCCCTGAAAAACCTGGCCTGTGCTAAAGTATATGCTTTATCTGTCGGGGAAGACCAGCTGATATTGGGAAGGTCTGCACTGGCAATGGCTAAATTGGCTTTTGCAATAATCTTATACCATGCACCAAATACCTGGTAGAAGTTATCGCTGTTGGCATTAATGAGCCCATAGTTATTAAAAGTATTCCCTCTCCTGATGCTGGGTACATCAAACATATCCGTGCCATTGCCCCTAAAAACAAAAGTCCAGTTCTGCTCAGTAGGATTTGCCCACATATCCCGCAATACAGAATAAATGGCTATTACCGCCTGGTCTATCTGCGCTGAAGTAGAAAAAATATTATCTACCGTATAAAAAGTTTGCGGGGTAGTTTGTAAAAAATTGTCATCCACTTTTTTACAACTTTCCATACCCAAAAAGAAAAGAACAAAAACACAGATGCTCTTTATATATTTAGAATTTTTCATTTCAATTTTATTTAATAGCTTAAAAACTAACATTTGCACCAACTGAATAGCTTGACGGCACAGGGAAAATATTTGATTGCACCGTTGTGCCCGTTTCCGGATCACCGCCAATCCATTTTGTAAACGTTGCAAGGTTTCTTGCAGCTACAAAGAACTTCACGGTGTTAACGTGGTTCTTTTTCATCCATTCTGTATTAATTGAGTAAGAAAGCGAAATATCCTGTATCCGTACAAAACCCTGCGATTGAAGTCCCAGGAAACGGCTGTCTCCCGAAAAATAGGCTGATGGATAGGTGTTACTGGCGTTAGTGGCCGTCCAGTAAGGCTTGGAGATGGTATTATCGTTAAAACGACCGGTGCCAGAAGTCATATAAGCAGATGTATTGCTTCTCTGGTAATAACCATTTCCACCAAATATACCAGATACCATTACATACAGTTCAAGATTTTTAAACCGTACTGTATTGCTCAGGTTCAACCTGAAATTCTCTTTGTTATACCCTAAAATGGTTCTGTCATTCGCATCAATTTTTCCATCTTTATTAATGTCTGCATATTTGGGTGCGCCGGGCGCAGCACCTGTTAAAGCGATGTAGTCAGCATCTTTTGTTTGTACAATTCCAATTTGCTGATAGCCATAAATAGCCCCCAGCGACTTACCAACGAAAAAGTTATTGGCAATATCATCATCTTCTTTTCCGTCTCCGTTTTTATCCTCACGGTAAAGATGTTTTAAAGTGTTCTGATTTTTCCAGTAAGTTAGCGTAGACGACCAGCTCAAATCTTTTTGCTGAACATTTACCGTTCTTACAGTTATTTCAACACCTTTATTATCTACTTCACCCAAAGAAGATAGCTGCGTGGCAAAACCCGTCATAATGGGAATGGTGCGCACAAATATCTGGTCAGTGGTTTTAGATAAATAATAATCAAAATCAAAAAACAGGCGGTTCTTTAACCAGGCTGATTCAAAACCAATATTGGTAGCCGTCGTTTTTTCCCAACCAAGACTTGCGTTACCCAGCGTGCTTTGGACAAGCCCGTAATACACGGTCCCCTGGGTGTTCGAAAATTCATAACGGGAATCCCCAGCTGCACTATTTAACACCTGTGATAAAGTTGCGTACGGGCTTAAACCCTGGTTACCATTTTGGCCCCATGAAAATTTAAGTTTTAAATTATTAAGCGGCGTAAAATTTCTGAGGAAAGATTCGCCGGTAACCCGCCATGCCGCGCCTACGGCTGCAAAATTGGCGTATCTTTTATCAGCACCAAACACAGATGCACCGTCACGGCGGTAAGAGCCCGTTAAATAATATTTGTCGTTATAAGAATAATTGAGGCGGGCAAGATAACCCACGTTGGACCGCTCGCTGTTATCAAGAATTATTTTCTGCACGGTTGCCTTTGACAAACCGAAAATGCCAAGTGTGGTATTACCGTTAGAAGCAAAATTGCTGCCTGTTGCGTTCAGATCTTCGTATTTCAGATGATCTCTTGTAGCAACAGCTGTTGCAGTGATCCGGTGTTTACCGAATGCGGCATCATAGGTGAGGATATTGTCAAAGACATAACTGTTGGTCGATCTGTTTTCCAGGTTTCCATTGGCACTGGAAAGCAAACTCTGAACAGTGGCCGGATCGTAACGGCCAGCTATACCTGCTCCTTCTTTAATGTAGTAATTTTCGTATGTAAAATTGCCACTTGCGTGTTTTTCAAAATTAGAAAGCAAGTTGGCGCGATAGCTTAATCCTTTAATCCATGGAACGCTGACGACAGCGTATGCGTTTAATCGGAAGGTGTTGTAGACATCAACATTTTTGGTAGTTCCGTCATTGACGCCCCATAAAGGGCTAATCAGCGATTGGGTATATGGATACTTTTCCAGGTGGCCCAATGAATCCCTGTATACTACCCCATACGGGGACATGAGCTCTGCGGAACCGACATTTGCAGCATTGCCAGAATAGTCTCTTTTTGAGTAACCTCCGTCAACACCCAGTTCAAACCATGAAGTCACTTTGGTATTCACTTTTCCCAATACAGAAATATGACTATACTTGTCCCCTACTACAATCCCTTTATCGTTGTCGAAGGAAGATGACAAATAATAATTTGTATTTTGAGCGGCGCCTGAAATAGACACCTGGTAGTTTTGCGTAACGCCCGTCTGTATTACTTTATCGAGCCATACTGTTTCATGGCCCGCTTTCATATTAGCCAATTCACCCGCCTGTAACCAATTTGTGCTACCCGCAACGTAACGGTTTCTATCGTTCACCACATTTATCCAGTCTGCGCCTTTCAGCAATACAGGTCTGTTCTGCCATTTTTGAATACCTGCTTCCGTTCTGAAAGAAATAACTGGCTTGCCTGATTTCCCTTTTTTAGTGGTGATGGCAATAATCCCATTTGCCGACCTTGAACCATACGCTGCTGCTGAAACGGCATCTTTCAACACATCGTAACTGGCAATATCATTAGGGTTAATATCACTGATGGAACCAAGATAAATAACGCCATCCAATAAGATAAGCGGATCATTATTACCGCTAATTGAACGCTGGCCACGAACCAGCACGGATGGTTGGCCACCGGCAGAATTAACTGCGCCAATATTTAATCCGGATACATTTCCTTTGAGCGCTTCCAGCGCATTCAGGTTTGGCAAAAGCGCCAGCGGCGAATTTTCCATTTTTACGGATGACACCGCACCGGTAAAATCTTTTCGCCTTGTGGTTCCATAACCAATTACAACCACATCATTCAAATCCCTGGTGTCTTCTTTTAATTGCACCGGTATATTGGTACGTCCGCTAACAGATACTTCCTGGGTAGCAAAACCAATATAACTGATAACAAGAATGGCATTTGTATTGACCACATTCAGCGAAAATGAGCCATCTTCCTTTGTTGCAGTGCCATTATTTGTTCCTTTTTCAACGATGCTCACTTTCGACAATGGCTGGTTTGCAGCATTAACAACAGTACCCGTTATTATTACATAAGGCGATACATTTTCATTACCCTGCGCGGAAATAACAATAAGATCGCTCCCAATGATTTTGAACGATAATACGGTATTTTCAAGTAATTTCTTCATTACCTCACCTGCCGGTCTGTCCTGCACACTGATATTTATTTTCTGATCAGCCGGAATGATTCCGTCATTGTAAAGAAACCGGAAAGAAGTCTGTTTTTCAATGGTTTTAAATGCTTTTTTCAGTGTGGCATTTTCAAGTTTAAGTGTAATATTTTCCTGCGCCCGGCCGTTATTGGCAAAAGATTGCAGGGAAAATAAACAAATAAGCAGTACAGTCATTTTCATTATCAGCAAGCATTTAATCACTGAAGTAGTGGCGTGACAATACGCCCTACATCCAATTTTTTTCATAACTTAGTTTTGATTTGTTAATAGATGGAAAGGCCTCCTTCCGGAGACTTTTTTGTTTCTTAATGTTACAACGGGGAATGGTGCAAACATTCTCCGTTTTTTTTGCGTGAAGCTTATGTATACATGTTCATATGCAGGTTTTAGGTTATCAATCGTTTTATTTGTATGCCAGTCAGCCCTATTTTACCAGATGGTAACTACACCATCTTTAAGCTGGTACTGAAAATGAGCCGCGAACTGCAACCCCTCCAATACTTCATCCAATGATTTATTTTCAAAAGTCACCGTATATGTGTTTGTACTCAGGCTTTTATTTTTTACAATGATTTCTACATTGTACCAGCGCTTTATTTCAGCAATCATATAGTCAAATGGCGTTTCATCAAATGCCAGTTTGTTTTTAACCCACATGGTCTCATATACTTCCTGGTATTTTTTATCGAGATGAACGCTGCCCACTATCATTGCTTCCTGAACGTCCGCTTTTTTAGAAATATTGATGACTGGTTCTGCTATGGCAACTGCATTGTCGATGACTATTTTTTCGTTTGGCTTCAGAATAACTTTTTTATCGGGCTGAGAATTCATCGCTATTTCAACTGAACCACGTATCAACGATGTCTCGGTAGTTTTATCTGCCGGATAAGAACGCACGTTAAAAGCAGTACCCAGCACTTTTATCCGAACCGTGCTGGTATGAATAATGAATGGGCGCGACTTGTCTTTTACAACGTCAAAATATGCCTCACCGCTAAGATTTACTTCCCGGTATTTACCACTGAAATCGCCGCTGTATTCCAATTTACTGTCTGCGTTTAGCCATACCTCCGTGCCATCAGGCAATTCTATTTTCGATTTTGAACCGGGCTTGGTACTAACCGTGTTGCTGGCTGTTTTTGCAGGAGTAATTATATCAGTCGCCGGGTTCCGCAAAAAAAGAAAAGCAATGATTGCTGCCGCTGCCATGCTGCCAGCAGTGAATAACAAACGATGAGAAAATATGTGTCTATTTGTATTTGTACCCGCGCTGTTCCCGTCGCTATCATCTTCAAACTGGAGCACCGGCGCGGAAAGATGATTGCTTAAACGTTGAAGATGCTTATCGTAACTCATTGCTTTGCCGGCAACCGTACCAGCCGCATGACGTGCCTTCCAGATGTTCTCCATCACAGCAACCCTTGTCGCCAGTTGCGGATCCTGCTGCAGCAGCACTTGTAGTTCTTCTAATTCTGCCGGGGTGGCTTCTCCTGAGAGTTGCAAGCTTACCAGCAGCCATAGTTTTTCGTCAGTCATAAATAGTACTATTTGCTAAGACAAGAAGTGTTGCAAAAAAGTACCAGGAGAAATTAAAAAAATAACAATTATTTTTTTGGAGGGATACAGAAATCATCGCTGCGATTCATCTAAGAGGCAGATCGCCTGCCGGTATGCATTACTTTTGATTGAAGATAGGCAGGGATGAGCGCGGCTATTTTTCGCGTAGCAATAAAAACCTGGTTCCGTACGGTGAGTACGGAGATGTTCAATATGCCGGCTGTTTCTTTATAGGACATGCCATCTTCTTTTACCAGCTGAAAAATAATCCTGCATTGCTGCGGCAGTTCACGAATGCACAGCTGGATCTGGTTGACCACATCAGCTGAAATGCAAAGATCTTCCGGGTTGCCTACGCTTACAACCGGCTCAATATCCATTTCATCCAGCCTGATAACCGGATTTTTAAAATTGCGGGCAATATAATTAAGACAAAAGTTTTTGGCAATGGTATATAAATAGACTTTCAGGTTCTCAATCTCAGACAGCTTATTTCTAATCTGCCAAAGCTTGATGAACACGTCCGAAACAATTTCTTCAGCGGCTTCGCCTGACTTTACAAACGAATAGCAGAAATTTTTCAACTGCGGAGATAGCACCCCGTACAGGGTTTCATAGGCTTTCATGTCCTCATAAAGGGAAATTTGCTGCTGAAGTGTTTTAATATCGCTGGTAGTATGCAAGACAGGCGGCAATGGTTTGGTGGCAACAATTGGTTAATTCAATATATAAATTAGACAATATTAACAATAAAAAGCTGCATGATATTTTTTACTTTACAAACACTTTTCGTTTGTTGAAGAAGAACTGGCATACCGGCCTGTTCTGCTGTTGCCTGGTGCTATAATACATTGTAGTAAACTTCAGACAGCCTGATTTTGGGTGCTTGAAAGATAGCCGCCAGATGTTTTAGTAAGCCTGCCACATCCGCTGTCATCCATTTTTGCATACTATCTGATTAAATTTTTATGCGCAAATTCGCTAATCGTTCAAATTCCCGGATAATTACACTACTAAATATCTTTCTTATCGGTAGCGTCTCACTTTGAATAAAATGTATTGAACCACGGTGACACAGAGACACAAAGCTTTCATGGGGATTATGGAACTGGTTTAAAAGAAGATTTTCCGGTGCACAGAGGTTAAAAACGGGCCTCCGCCCGCCGTGTACCAGCACTCAGCTAAAATGATCCCTGTGTTTCCCTGTGTCATCGTGTCTCTGTGGTTAAACTGATACACTACCTTATTATCCTGATGATAAAAATATTCTACATTCGTTGTAACATACCGTATTTATGATAAATTATAAACTCGCTTTGTTGCTATTCATATTGTCTTGCGTTGGTTTGCAGCAGTCATCCTTTGCCCAGCAATCCGGAACATACACAAATCCATTGCCTGTAAAATTGGGCGACCCATATGTTTTGTACACGAACGGCACCTGGTACATGTATGGAACAGGCGCAACAAATGGTTTCCCGGGTTACAAATCAACCGACATGGTGAACTGGACACCACTGGGACTGGTATATACAAGCGATTCCCTCACATCGTTTGGCAATGGTGCATTCTGGGCACCCGAAGTATATAAAGTGAAGAACAAATATTATATGTTCTTCAGTGCCCAATGGAAAATCAATCCATCCAATGAGCTGGAGAATTTCAGTATCGGCATTGCAGTAGCAGACAAACCGGAAGGGCCGTTTGTTGATTTTTCAGACAAACCTATTTTCGATCCCGGCTATCCCATTATTGACGCCGATGTTTTTTTTGATAAAGATGGTCGTGCTTATTTGTATTATTCAAGATGCTGCTATAAACATGCGGTGAAAAGTGAATTGGCATCCATGGCCAAAGCAAAGGGCTGGTACAATGACATAGAAGAAAGCTGGGTATATGGCATCGAAATAAAACCTGACTTTTCTGGTGTGATGGGTAAACCAGTTTTGTTGTTGCGCCCGCCGGTAAGTATGAAAGATAAACAGGCCGAATGGGAAAGCCGTTCAGTTACAACCCATGAGGTAAACAGAAGATGGACAGAGGGATCTGTAACATTCAGAAAAGATGACACCTACTATATTATGTATTCTGCCAATAATTTTGCGGGAACGAATTATGCAGTAGGCTATGCAACATCGCCCTCGCCATTGGGGCCGTTTACAAAAGCTGCCAACAATCCTGTATTGGAAAAGAATACTTCAAAAGGAGGCACAGTAACCGGCACGGGTCATAATAATATTTTTTGGTCGCCCGATAAAAAAGAAATGTTTTGCGTGTACCATGCAAGAACAACTGCCACCGGAGATGAACGGGTTGTTTTCATCGACCGGATGAAGGTGAGCAGTGGCAAACTAACAGTTGCAGGTCCTTCAATCTCGCCGCAGGCATTGCCCCCGGGTGCCGGCGATGAAAAATAAAATAGCAGATGCGGTTTGCATCCGGTTCGCTACACTACTATTCAGGGTATAGCCTGATGGATCAACTCATTAAAAATTAAATCCAAGCCGCAAGGCAACATACGAGATAGT
>JBDUAY010000128.1:0-13307 GCA_040004415.1 Bacteroidota bacterium
GGACTTTTCCTGATTTGTTCTTTGCTAAGATTTACCGAAAATACTTGAATGGCCGGATCAATTTTTAATACTGCCTGCGGTGAAAGGAGAATTTTCCGGCCTGTTAGCCAATTGCCAGTTTCAATGATCAGATAACGGACCGCCCAGGTTTCATCATCAAAATAAAATTCTTTTACTTCGCCAATATCACCGTCAGTAGCACGAATCTGGTGTCCTGTTAAACTTTTAACTATGTGTTGCATAATAATTCTTTTGATTATTTGAATTTGATATAAATGATTTTTACAATCATCCCATAAAACTCCAGTAACTGTGTATACCTTCGAAATGGATATTGGTGTCCGGCCAATGGTCAATGTTAAAACCCGGGGCGTTCTCCAGCTTTTCTTTTTTCTGATTGAAAATGAACATTTTTCTAACCGTGTCAACACGCAGCAGGTTAAATGGAATAGCAAAATATTTTATACCAATGCCGAGGAAGCCACCAAATTCTATGATTACGTATTCAATTGTTCCTTTAGTGATATCTATCATGATATCCTTGATTTCCCCCATGTGCTCATCCTGTTCATTATGCACTTTATCACCTATAATGGAAGATGCAGTTAAATAATGCAATGGCGAATTTGGCATCAATGGGCCATGATTGGCTCCTGTCTGGTTATCGCTTTCTAATGTTGTCATATTGTAGATTTTTACTGTTGAAAAATAACGAAGCATTTCTTCGGGGCTGCCGCCCCGGTGCTTAAAAAAAAATTAGGCTTCGGTGGTTGGCAAAACACCGTTTGCCTTCGCTGTTTTGTCTGCGCCAATGCCCATCGTTAGTGCTGTTAAACCAGCCATGCTGCCAAGGCCCATGGTTTCAACGGCCGAACTTGGAACAATTACAATGGTGGAGTTTTGTTTTAATCCTTCGTACAACATATTCATTGCACGCAGGTGTAATGCCACGGGGTTATTTGTATAAGTAAGCGCGGCTTCGCCAAACTTTTCAGCTACCTGTCTTTCTGAATCGCCCAATATCACCCTTGCCTGTCTTTCCCTTTCGGCCTGCGCCTGCATAGACATGGCATTTTCTAATGCGGGTGGAATGAGGACATCTTTTACTTCCACCGAATTTACATGAACGCCCCAGGGTTCGGTACGGTCGTCAATTATTTTTTGCAGCACATTGCTAATCTTGTCTCTTCCTTCCAGCATATCAGATAACATAGTCTTTCCAATAACATCGCGCAAAGCCGTCTGCGAAGCCCAACTGATGGCACTGATATAATCCGCTACTTCCAGCGCCGCTTTTTTTGGGTCAAGCACTTTCCAAAACAACACTGCATCCACGTCAACCGGCACGGTATCTTTTGTAAGCGTTTTCTCCGCTTTGAAAGAGGTTGTAATTACTCGGGTATCAATCCAATAGGGTATGGTATCAATAACGGGTATAATGAAAAACAACCCGGGGCCTTTGAGTGAACGGAAATGCCCCAAACGCAGTACCACGGCCTTATCCCATGGATCAGCAATTCGGATTGCCGATGATATTGCCAAAGCAGCAACGACCGATACAATTGCAATAACTGTGCTCTGTAAAATATTCAGCGGATCATATACATACCTTGCGCATAGCAAACCGGTGCCTGCAATTACAAGGAAGATGAAAGCAGAAAAAAGACTTTTGTTTTTCATGATATACCTCCAGGGCAACACGTACGCTGCCGTTATTTAATTCGACGTTTCTTTAATCAGCAGACTCCTCCGGAAAATCCGGATCTTGTCCATATGCCGGTGTAACAACAGGCTCATGTTTTACATAACGGTGCCACGCATATTTTACAATGCAGAAACGGGCCAGTGCTGTTATAAAAAGATAAACAATCAGTGGTGCTGTGTAGATGATCAGGCGTTTATCAATACCCAGCATTACCATTGGTATTAATAAAGTAAAACCAAACCTGACCATGGCCTCCGGGAAATGTATATTTTGTACCATGTCATGTTTCTGGATTTTGGTTTGAAGAATGGTTGGTCCTGCAGGAGCATGGTTGCCGGAATCTTTTATTGAAATGGATTTTACAATACGCATAAAAATATTTTTCGTTTATCCTGGGATTAAAAAAGATAATCAGAGAAAGGAACAAAGTGGCAAACGGTTCTCCACTCAAAAGAACGCAGCTAATGGAGGTAAAAAAGTACGTAATACAAGGGGTTAAAAATGTTAACTGCGGAAGGCGATTTGATGGCCTTGAGTAGTAAGCAAATTTACCTTAATTATGCTCTGGGATGATTACAAATTTATTTAAAATAGTTACATAATTCCCACATTGCAATTAAAAGAACAATAGGTTAGCGCCTATTTACAGACCGCAACAAGCAGGCACAAGTGTGTATTGTTGAACTGATTTAATGACTAAGTTGGTCAATTTTTTTTACCGCTGGAAAGAGGATGCCACCGGAGACACCCACCCGACCCTCAGGTTTAATTATTAATTTCTTTATTTCGGATGGAGTGTTTAATTTAAAGCATTGGGCTCCCCCGCGGTCCTGTGGGGCAGCTTTGCTTATATTTTCCTGGCGTCTTTTACTTTTACAGACATACAACAATGACGTACAGACGAACTTTTGCACTAATGTTTTTTTTGCGGGTTGAGGAGGATAGCACTATAATAAAATATTCGAAGCTGAATACTTTTATGCCAGTTAAAAAGAGTTACTGTATAACAACATCCTGGAAGAACAGCAAATATAAATCTGACAATAGAATTCCATTTTTGAGCAGTGCAAAAGGTTAAATATAAAAGCTGATGTGAAAATACCAACAGGCATTGCCCTGGCCAGGGGAAGAAGAAACAGTGTTGGTAAGTTTTTTTGAATTTAATAACTAAAATTGCAAAGCAAGTTTTATGAGAAGTAAACATGAATACCAGGTAATCATCGGTTGCGTATTGCTGTTGTCAGGGTTCATCACGATCGCCCAGCAGCCGCCGCTGCCGGCAATTCGTACAGGCAAATTCGCTCCTACCGATGAATCACTGCAGCAATACCAGTATCCTGAATGGTTCCGCGATGCTAAATTTGGTATCTGGTCTCATTGGGGGCCACAAGCTGTTCCCCGTCAGGGTGATTGGTATGCAAGGAGAATGTACCTGAGTGAAACAAAAGACCGGAAGACCGGTGAATTGAAAGGACCCGATCCCGCCTATACCTATCACGTTAAACATTATGGTCATCCGTCAAAGTTTGGTTATAAAGATATCATCCCGCTATGGAAAGCGGAGAAATGGGACCCGGAAAAACTAATGGCGCTTTATAAAAAAGTGGGTGCGAAATATTTTGTTAGTATGGGCTCTCATCATGATAATTTCTTTTTGTGGAATTCAGCCATACACCGTTGGAACGCCGTGAATATGGGACCTAAAAAAGATGTGGTCGGACTTTGGCAACAGGCTGCTAAAAAGCAGGGCCTCCGGTTCGGCGTCTCTGAGCACCTGGCTGCAAGCTACACCTGGTTTCAGCCTTCCCACGGCGCTGATAAATCTGGTCCCTTTGCAGGTGTGCCTTATGACGGTGCTGATACCATGTACCAGGATCTATACCAGACAAAAGCAGATGCTAATGACATGGGATGGCTTACCACCAATAAAACCTACCAACTTAAATGGTTTAGCTATATAAAAGAACTAATTGACAATTACCACCCTGATTTATTGTATTCTGACAGCAAAATGCCCTTTGATGATATCGGACGTAGCATGATTGCGCATTATTATAACGACGATATCCAATATCATCATGGCGAACTGCAGGCAGTATATAATTGCAAGGAAGCTTCTAAAGGTAAGTGGGCTGAAGATGTTGAACGTGGTGTAAAGGACAGTATTAGTGCATTTCCCTGGCAAACAGATACGTCCATCGGGGATTGGTACTACAGGGAAGGCCAGAAGTACATGACGGGAACTGAAGTCATCCAGATGCTGATTGATATTGTAAGTAAAAACGGGAACCTTTTGCTTAACGTAGTGCAGACGCCTGAAGGCGACCTCGAACCGGATGTGATGAACATCCTTGAGGAGATTGCAGCCTGGACGGCTGCCAATGGCGAAGGTATTTATGGCACAAGGCCATGGAAGATATATGGCGAAGGGCCTTCTACGTCTACAGCACAGGAAAAAGGCCGGTTTGGCGGCTTGAAGGATGTGCGTTCTTACGGACCTGATGATATACGCTTTACCATGAAAGACAATATACTGTACGCATTTTGTATGAACCGGCCTTCAGGTAATGCCCGTATTACATCGCTGGGTAAACAATCAAAACTGGATGAAAGGAACATTTCCGCAGTTGCACTGGTGGGTACGGCTGCGAAATTGAAATGGAAACAAGACAACGATGCATTGATAATTGAACTGCCCACACAATTGCCTGCCTGGCAGGTATTGACTTTCAAAATTTCTTTTAAATAACATAACCGATGATGGGAAAAAGCAATATTATTTGCAATTTGTACAATTAAATTGCTTTACCAGCTTTTGTAATTTTCATTAATTGCGGACCGCAATTTTACATTCCGGTTTATCATAAAGAAACCCTGACATTTTAGGTAGTTACATGAAATAAAATAGGTTGGTAACACAAACCAAAACGGCAACTGGCAACGCCAATGCAGGAGCGTTTATTTTCTATGGGGATGGAAAGAGAGGCTGTAACAAAACAATTTTAAAAAAGGTTTTAATTTTCACGAAGAGCGTGTGGTAGATTTGGATGGTGATGCTGGCCGGGATATTTTAAGCAAGCCCGCTACTGGCAAACTCCCCGCATTGATACCTGGCTAAAATGAAAAAACAATCAATATCACCCTGCACTCCCGCCAGGGGCAAAGGGGATTCGTATACAATGATTACGCAGGTTGTTACAGACCTAACCCTGTTGGTATGAGGCCGATCGCCATGAGTAATGATTTACCCGGTTTTTGTATGAGATAAAAATATTCGTGTTTACTTATACACATTACTATATATTTTAAATGGCAGTTGTCCTGTTTGGTTATAACTTCCACGTATTTTTTATAAACTGGCTATATGCTGTCATTGCGGAACGCCTGAACAAAGAAACGACGGCCGCGGATATTTCTTGTGCCGGGTAACTCGCCGGTATCAATAGAATTTGCAACATCGGCCTCTGGCATGAAAAATGAATTCCTAACAGTATGAATAATACTTCACCCACCGCAGATCAGACCCGCGTTCTTGCCCATACTATGTTTACAGAAGAAGACATCAGTCGTTTCCGGAAAGGAACACATTATCGCCTCTATGAAAAAATGGGCGCTCATTTTATTACCGTGGACGGTCAGCCGGGTATTCATTACGCAGTGTGGGCACCGAATGCAGTTTCCGTATCGGTGATTGGAGACTTTAATGGTTGGAATAAAACTTCTCATTCCTTACTGGCAGGGGAAGATAATTCTGGTATCTGGGAAGGCTTTATACAGGAAATTCAACCAGGCGGATTGTACAAATACCATATCGCAGGCAATACCGGGATAGCTTTTGACAAAGGCGATCCGTTTGCGAACTACTGGGAGGTACGCCCCAAGACGGCATCCATTGCCAGCGAGCTGAACTACCCATGGCAGGATGGGCAATGGATGAAAGAAAGAAAAACACACAATGCATTGAACGCACCCTGGAGTGTATATGAAGTACATCTGCTGAGCTGGATGCGGCCGGATAAAAGTGATGATCAGTCGGTCAATACATATTTACAGGCCATCGATCTGTTGGTGCCCTATGTGAAACAAATGGGATTTACCCATGTTGAATTTATGCCCGTGATGGAGCATCCTTTTGACGGCAGCTGGGGATACCAGGGTGCCGGTTACTTTGCGCCAACTTCCCGGTTTGGGCCGCCTGAAGATTTTATGCAGCTCGTTGATGCCTTTCACCGGGTAGGGATTGGCGTGGTACTGGATTGGGTTCCTTCACATTTTCCCTATGATGCCCATGGCCTTTATATGTTCGACGGAACGCATACCTATGAAAATGCAGACATGAAAAGAGGCTATCATCCGGACTGGAACTCTTATATTTTTGATTACGGCAAGGGTGAAGTAAAATCATTTCTAATCAGCAGTGCACATTTCTGGATGGATAAATTTCATGCTGATGGGATCAGGGTCGATGGAGTGTCCTCCATACTTATCTTAAACTATTCCCGCGGCGAAGGACAATGGGAGCCGAATGAAAAGGGTGGTACCGCCAACCTGGAGGCCATTGCGTTTTTACAAGATTTAAATGATTCCATTTACCGGGATTTTCCGGATACACAAATGATAGCGGAGGAGTCAACGGACTGGAAGGGAGTAACCGGGGCCACCGCTAATGGTGGACTTGGGTTCGGCATGAAATGGATGATGGGCTGGATGCATGATACACTGGAATATTTTAAACTCGATCCCACTGAAAGGCTTAAACACCAAAACAATTTTACCCTGAGTATGGAATATTATTACCAGGAAAATTTCATGCTCGCCCTAAGCCATGATGAAGTGGTGTATGGAAAGCAGCCCATGGTATTAAAGATGCCCGGTAATGAACAGGAAAAGTTTGCAAATCTTCGCTTGTTATATACTTACATGTTTACGCATCCAGGCGGAAAATTATTATTCATGGGAGATGAATTCGGCAGTCCAACGGAATGGAATTACAAATCTGAATTACCCTGGGGCGTCTTGCAGGAAGACAAGCACAGGCAGTTACAAGACTGTATACGGGACTTAAATTTATTGCTGCATAACGAGCAAGCGTTGTATGAACTGCAATTTGATAAGGCTGGCTTTGAATGGATTGATATTTCGCACCCTGAGAAGGGCATCATCGTATACCAGCGCAAAGGAAGGCTTGCAAGCAATCATCTGCTGATCGTCTTAAATATCAGCAACGAAGCGCAAACAGGATGGAAGATACCCGCAGGTAGTCAACAACAATGGCGGGTTATCTTTCGCAGCGATGATAAAAAATACGGCGGCAATCCGGAGAGGGTTAAAGATGTTGTTACAGGTTCTGCAGATGTGCCGGCCGTGACGGCGTTGGTGTTGAAACTGGTTGTTTGATTTAATAATTTTAACCAGCAATGGTAAAATAGTAAGCGCATTTTTAGCTAATGGATCCAATGATGCCAGTGCCGTTATTAAAGATGATACGGAATGATAGCCGCGGCAAAAAAGCCATCGCATGTGTGTATGTATGGGAAACCATGTACAAATGCAAATCTTACATATGAAGAAAATTTACCAGCTTCAACATTCAAACTAAAAGGTCAATGAACAAGCAATTTATTTCAATTTTATTACTGTGCATTATTACTACGGAAACAGGCATCGCGCAGCAAAAGATAATCTCTGTTTTTGTATCAGGAACAGAAGGATATTAAACATTCCGCATACCCGCTATGGTTAGCCTTCCGGATGAGAAACTGCTGGCATTTTGCGAAGGCAGGCTGAATGGGGGATCTGATTTTGGAAATATTGATATTTTAATGAAGACCAGCATCAACGGCCAGCACATTTTAAAATATTGCAGCAAAGCCGGGCATATTATTATTTTACTTGTTGACAATACTGCCCATGAGGCACCATTGAATAAGCTATTGGCAGATCGGCCGGCTAAAAAATCATAGCATTAGTGGAGATTTTCTTCAGGTATTATTAACAGGCTTGAGGAGATTGCAGGTTGTACATCAACGAAAGTTTTTTTTATGATTAATGTTAATGATCTTGCCAGGAATGTTTCACCTGGTACCATCGTGAAGAATATTTTATTGATGTCTTTATATAACCACGGCCAAAAAGCCTCTTTACAATTACATGTACAAAGTATTTTGTCAGGAAGCGCATTGTACGGAAAGCCTGCTGGCAATACAATAAAGGTCTGCAGATAAAAAGGATAAATCGTCACCGAAACAAGATGTAGTTGGTTTTCATTGTACGCTCATTGATCTGTGTTCGGTTTTCGGTGATAGACCAGGAAACGTACAGATCGAGCTGTAATTCAACAGCTCTTGGTATGGCATTATAAATTATTAGTATCTTTATTTCATGAAGCTGTCAATATATTCTACAACGGACGCTCTTTTTTAATGATCTATTGCACGGTTAATTTTAATTAACTGCAGAACCGTCAGCGAACCAGCATATTGATATTTTTAAAAACATTGATTATAAGTTTAATTAAACAGTCCTGGACTTATACTGAAGCCCATATTGCATATTAATATAGAAGTAGAGCCGGGCGTTTATGGATTTGGATTATCCGGCAATCAGCATTTGCTCAGGATAGCGAAGGTGCAAAAATCATTAAAACAGCCGTATGCGTAAGCGTCCTCCTCTACATAAGGATCGGAATCTCCGGCAAACCCTTCGCCTGATTGGTGAAAATATATGGGAATATGACTTCCTGACAGACACTACCCGGTTTGCTACCCCACCCGAAAACATCCTGTGTTACACCAATGAACAAGAGACCGGTAAGCCAGGATTCTGGCGGAGCTTTATTTACCCTGAAGACAGACACCTGTTGGATGAAAACGAAGAACGCTACAAAAATGGATTGATAAAAAGTCATGCACTTGAATATCGTGTAGTGCACGGTGATGGTACGGTAAGATGGATGTACGATCGGGGAGTACTCGTTCAGCAGACTCCTGAAGGTAACCCAATAACAATGGCTGGGACACTTGCTGATATTACGGAACGAAAAGAATTGGAAAACAAGCTTCGCGAAAGTGAAAAGATGTTCGTAGATATGGCGGCTAATGTGCCAGGCGTTATTTACCAATGGCAGGAGAATTATGATGGTGCGTTCTCCTTTACATATGTAAGCCCCAGGCTTAAAGAATATTTTGATATTGAGCCGGCAAATATGGATAGTCTTATAGGTTATCTGCACCCGGATGATATATCCAGTTGGAGAACATCCATTGAGCATTCAAATGCCACCGGATTGCCCTGGAAATATGAGGGTAGATTATTGTATCCGGATGGCAGCATTAAATGGTGGCGTGCACATTCTACTATCGCAGAAAAGAATGACCAGTGTATCGTCTACAATGGAATTATGACTGATATTACCGAAGAAATGAATTTACGCCAGGCAATGGAAATAAAAAAAGAAGAAGTCAAAAGGCAAATGCTGCAAGCGGTTGTCAGCGCACAGGAACAAGAGCGCGAACTGGTATCGCATGAGCTGCATGACAATGTCAATCAGCTACTGGCTACAGCGAAATTGATAATTGGTTTAATTAATGTAGAAAATGAGGGTAGCTACGGATTTATCGAACAGGCAAAAGCCAGTATAGATTTGGCAATGAGTGAAATCCGGGATATCAGTCACGGATTAAACAGCCGGGTCTTATCGATGATAGGGTTAACAGCAACGGTTGGGGAGATGTTGCTGAAAATTAATACAGGTGGTAAAATCCAATTTACCTTAGAACATTTTGGAGGTGCAATGCACTGGTTGGAAATCAATAAGGAGGCAGAACTTGCAGTGTTCCGGATCATTCAGTCGCAGCTGGGCAATATTTTGAAACATTCATTTGCCACTTCAGCCACCATTTCATTGTCAGAAAATGAAAACTTTATTGAACTTGGGATTAAAGATAATGGCGTTGGTTTCGATTTAGCTTCGATCAAAAAGGGATTAGGGCTAATAAATATATATAACCGTGCGGAACTCGTAGATGGCGAGGTCATCCTAACCTCCGGGCCCGGCCAGGGTTGCACATTATTGGTGCGAATCCCGCAAAAAAAAGGGTGATTGTTATCAGTCTGCGCTGAAGCTGCGGGCTAAAGCCTGCACGATGAGCTGCAACTTTATATTGTCCGTGGCCTAACCCCCGCTATAAGTACTTTGAACATTTTGAATAAAATATTTGCTGATTGTCAATGGGCATTATACAGACCATCCAGAATTAACAATTTTAAATGCAAAACTGTGAACGCGGTCCTGGATAAAAAAGACCATCAGTTGCAGGCGAATGCTTCCCGGAACAACCCAAAGGGTGTGAGCACACCTTATTAACCATTGTCGCAACCAGCCATTCTTATTGTCGCGTTTACACAGCCTTTATATCTGTTCGCCAACATACTTTTAGGGCGAATCAAAATCATCCCCGATGCGCCAACTCTGTTTCCTCCTTCTAATCTGCCTGGCAAACATTTGTTATGCACAGGACAGCGGTAAAGAAAAATCAGTAAAGAATTACTATACAGGTTTTGAAAACAACAACTGGAAAACCGTGGCTGGCCAGTTGGCAGAAGATTTCAGTTTTACAAGTTCCAATAACGACGACCATATCCCTGTTGATCAGTTCAGGGAAAAATGCTTTGCTACCGCACGGTTTATTAAAAAAGTTAAATTCGTTACAATGATGGAAAAGGGTAATGAATTGATGCTGCTGGTTGAAATAATTACAACAGATAACAAGATCGTCCGCAATGTGGATGTTTATACATTCAGCGGAGGGAAGATCAAATCCATTGAAGTATTTTTTGGGGCTGGCTCAAAATACCCGGGTAACAAAGGATAACCAGCTAAATAAAAATTGTATTGACGATACCGTCATGAATTGATTTTTATTATACCACTATACCGCCAAAAACAGCCATCTTGCTTCTTCTTGATTAACCAATTTGGTGCAGACGGTCTGCTAAAAAAGATTTATTAAACGAATTTGGAACAGGGTATTTGCGTACTCCTTATTTCGTAAATATGCCGCCGCTACTTTTGCTTATTTCATTTCCAGTTTCAGTACGCCAGCCCTGCCGCAGGCACAACTGGCTATTGTGTCAATGACTGGATAATTGTCCGTAGTGCAGATATTATTTTGAATTGCCGGAAGTTTATATGTATTTAAACAACAATGCAAATGCCATTAAAAATCTATGTTATTCTATCGCTTGCAATAAAGTGGCATTCAACTGCGCCTGTACCACATCCCTGGCCATTGGACTGAAAAAAATAACCAGTTCGTTCATTTTTAAATTGGCGAGATTATCCTGGGCAAGGTTGCGGTAGGCGTTAATGATAAGCTTATAAACTTTAAAAACGGTCGTCTTTCTTCTGCCATTGGTATTGTTCAGATAATCATTCCTGAATGATTTGATATCTGTTACGCAGGCTGTCAAAGAAGCATTTATACTTTCAAACTGCCCTTTTTGATAGCGGTCAAGCGCATAGTTAAAATTACCCTTGCAGGGTGATTGCGCGGTTGAAATAACTGGCAGGAAAAAAAACAGCACGAATGTTAGTACTATTGAACAGCTCTTCACATTAGGTGTCATATGCGTTTAATTTATTTTTATAGAATAGATAATTTAAAACAACATTTGCCTCATTCTTTGTTGGTTATTTGGCAGCATTTAGCTTAGCGAGTTTTGCCCGATAGACTGTTTCATCAGCATTGTTCGTGTTGTGAAAAAGGTCTATTATTTTATTCAGTGACTCTTTCAGTGTTGCTTTGTATTTGTCTTTCTGGCTAACAAGGACAGCGTTGGAATCAGTCAGCGCCTTTATTTCCGGCGGAGTGGCAAGCTCCAGTTCTTTGTAATTTGCCGAATCTGTTTTGGTGGCTGAGGCGCTGCTTAAATTCTTTTTGCTTTTTGATAAAGCCGACTTTAATTTTTCTATTCGATCATTGTTTTTTTTGACTGCAGGGCCTATCGAATAAAAATAAGTTTCCAAAACGTCCAGGCATTTTGTATAATCGTCCGTCTGCACTTCCGGGAAAGGCGATATTTTGTTGGTACTTTCCAGCTTAGTCCTGCAGGCAGCCTCCTGCTGGGCATTGACACCGGCACAGATCATCAGCAGAAAAAATACGTAGCGGAAGTGACGGTTAGTCATTTTGATCAGGTTTTTAAGTTGGTTATTTTTTTTAACTGCTTTTTATTTGCATTTATAACTTATGAGTTCGTCAACTGTTTCTTTCCGCAAAATGTATTTACTTAGAAATGCAGCATTGAATGATGAATCCGTTTTGGCACAAATAAGATTTGATAAGACTTCTGTGGATACAGGCCATTTTAAAATCCCCCCATTTGCGTAGCCTGCCAGGAAATACTGATTGTTTTTCTCGAAGCTGATGCTATAGGCAGCATTGATGTCTCCCAGGAAATAAAGATATTCTTTCGGGGGAAATATGCGCAAAGGCGTTACCACATTCCAGTCGGCATCCACGGTCCAGACAGCTACCGAACCGTCAAAACTTGCAGATGCCATATAGGTTCCATCCGGGCTAAAATTCATGTCGGTAATACGGCTAACCTGGTATTGAGAGGAGTTAGACAAGGTGTTTGACAATTTCATTCTGTGTACTGATCCATCGCGGGTGCCAATGAACAGGTAACGAAGTTGTGGATCAAACGCGAGGGAAGTAGGGTATTGCACGTCAGAAGAGGTAAATACTGAAACCGTATCTTTTGTAATTAATATCAATCCTGAATCCATGCCAAGCGCTATTTTATCCTTTGAAACCGCCATGCTCAAAGATTTGCCCATAGTGGTTTCAAAATAATTTTCAGATGCGTTGATATTGCCCGCCAGCCGTTTCCTGTTCAGCATATAAACTTTCGCGGCATTGTTACGTGCAATTGACTGGTGGGTATAAATATTCAGCGCAGCCAACGTTGAACCGAGGCTTACCATCAACGTTGAATCATTTGCAAACCGCACCATTTTTCCATTGCCTGCGGTATCCTTTATCTGCAGATCAAAAAAATCTCCCGTTGTTTTTATGATGTCAAAAATTCTGATATAATTAAAAGTGCCTGCAACAGCCAAATATCTTTTACCAGGGCTAATGGAAACACTTGTGATCCGCTCTTTGAAATCAAACAGGAGCCGTGGTAAATTATCGGTTGCACTGGCTTTATAAATTTTTCCCCAGTCGCTACCAAAGAAAAATGTATCATTACCCGCATTTGCCAATACGCGTATCTGGCCCTTGCTGCTGTCTGTAAGTGAAGGAAAATGAAATTTTCCACCCAGCGTTCCCATTCGCTCATACATAGAATTATAAAAAGCGATATCTTCTTCGCCTTCTCCAATCTTGTTTAGCAGGTAGGCGGCCCTCGATATATTTGCGGCTTCCAATGTATCAATATTAGGTGAGGAGGACGTGACCAGTAACCGTTTTGCTAAAATAATATTTTCATGTTTGATGGCATCTCCAGCAAGCTGCTTACTTTTCCTGATTAAGGAATATGCCAGCATTATCAGGACAGGAACAACCACATAAAGTGCATTGCGTATATTCCG
>JBDUAY010000129.1:0-13266 GCA_040004415.1 Bacteroidota bacterium
TAAGCATTTCTATACCATCTTTCTACGCAATGCTGAATAACCACAGGAAGAATGGCCAGGAACCGGAGGCCTTCCAGTTCCTGCACTATTTTGCCTTTAGCCTTGCGTTCAAAATAATTAATAAGTTTCATAATAGGGGTTGCACAAAGTATTACAAAGGGTTACGGATAATATTTAACCAAATAGAAATTTAAAGAACATGAACAAACAAAATAGCACTAAAAACATAGTGGCTATAATCCTCATCAGCTTATTTTCAATACCCTGTTCATCCATTTGCAGCCATTTTAATTTTTAAGGGAATAATAGGCGTCTCCCAGCATACCTATACTTTCTTCCCATGTATGCGATAACGCAAACTCTTTTCTTCGCTGTTTTATTGCATCAGCATTGACTATTTCCTGATTGTTAAGGATATACATGATTTTTTCTGCATATTCTTCCTTATTGTGGCATAAAAAACAGTACGGTTCGAACATTTTCATACCCTCGGTAGCAGTAGCCACCAGTGGTTTTTCCATGGCCAGGTACTCATCCGCTTTGCGGGGGTAATTTCCCCTGGTAACTTCATTCATAATCTGGGGGTTGATGCAAATGTCGAAATATTTAATATAGTTCACCAGGGCGTCTGGCGGTTTGCCCCCCAGGAAATGAACGTTTTTCAAGTGACTGAGTTCTTCCTGTTTAAACAAATAATCAACCGGACCCACCAGTACAATGCTGCACCCGGGGCAACTTTCCGCAATATGTTTTATAATATCTGTATCAATCCGCCAGGCACTTACAAAACCTGTATAGCCTATAATGGGGCCGGGTATTGATTTTAAATCGTCCGGGATGGGGACATCTTTTTTTAAAAATTGCGTGAAATCACATCCCTGTCCTATAAAAAAACTTTCCGGGTTACTTTTTCTTGCATAATCTGCCAGGTAAACTGAATTGGCAACCACTAAATCGGCCTTTTTCATTACACCTGATTCCAGTCTTGCACCATGGCGTTTAAAGAAATCCACCCCCAGCATATAATCGCGGATATAAAAAACATATTTGCTGCAGTTGATCATTTCCTTCAGGTAAAATCCTCGGATAAAATCATTGTCGTTAATAAGAATGGCATTTTTAAATTGCAGCTGACTGATAATTTTATTAACCTGTTTTGCCAGCCTTTTACTGTTTATTTTATTCAGCCAATCATGCACACCTGCAAAAGGAATTCCATTTATAGATTCAACAATTGTTCTTGGGTTGTGCACCCAAATACGAGGCGACACCTGTTCAATTTCACCCAGCCCGTTTTTTATACTTGCCAGCCTGGTCTTAGTATTTGCGTCGTCTTTATGTTTGCGTAAACTGCTTCTGTCTAACGCACGGTTTATAAACAGCACGCGGTTATTTTTAGCAAGTTCAATTGCCATGTCCTTGAAATTGCTTCCTATTTCAGTATCCCACGATTGAAAACTGAACATAACAATATCCCTGTTGCTGATAAAATGATGTTTCATAAGGTTCTAAAGTCCAGAAGCCGCTACAAATTTTTATGCGGCTTTCATTGTTGCATAATGTTGTATTTCCCCGGTTGGTTTTTTAAGAGAAAATAACCACCATGCGCCAACGCGTATGCATAAGTTATAGACAAAAATTGGAATGATAACGCCCAGTGATATGGCGATGAACATAATTAACGGTATATAATCTATATGCAATAAGCGTATCAGGATAATTCTTACTGCGGCAATCAGCATCAGGTGCATCAGGTAAATATATAATGAGTGATAACCGATGACCCTAAGCCATTTTAAAATATTTTTTTTCTGTAGTATTTGCGCAAGCTGTATCATAAATGCACATCCGCTCAGCGAGATAGGCAAATACAGCCAGGTCATATTTACATTGATAAAGTTGTCATCACCCTGGCCCATATTTATCGTAGTGAAAAGGGTTTGCATGGCAATGCAAAAGATACCTGAAACGATCAGCCATAATGGTGATAAAATTTTATCAGTTGTTTCCTTTTTAAAAATGAAGGAAGAGATGATATCACCAATGCAGAAATAAATATAGAAATGAAAAATGTCGGGGAAAATATAAAAGCTGATGCCTTTATAACCCATATAACCGGCTATGCTGTAAAGAACAATGCCCAGCAATACCTGGTGCCATAACTTAAAATGCAGTGATACTTTAAGAAATGCATAGAAGGCACCTACAAAAAAAAGCGTATTCAAATACCAGAATTGCTGGTTGTTGGTAGGGTTGCGGGGATAAATAATCAGGTTAATATAATCGAATGGAGAGGGCCTGCCGTTTACATAATTTTTAAGGATCAACTGCAATGTAATTTGTAAAGAACCCCAGATAACCAAGGGAAAAAATACAATACCAAATCTGCCGCGGATATAGTCTGCCAAACTTTTTTTCTGCAGGCTGCGGGAAACAAATAACCCGGAGACAATAAAAAACAAGGGCATCCGGAAACTGTAAAAACAAACATTCAGTATTGCAAGCAAATGATAATCACCCACGGGTAGATGTGATTCTTTTAAGCCGTCAAAACAATGGCGGTAGCACACCAGGATAATGCAGATACCCCTTGCATAATCTATCCATGCCAAACGGCTGCTGGAGAGTATATACCTTGCATTAAATAAATCTTTAAACAATTTTAAAAGGTTTAAGCGTCAATGGATGCAACCATTATAATCAACAACTATAACTTGTGTATCATACAACTGGCTGGTTGAGTAATGTTAATATGCTACTATCAAAAGCACTCTCCAGCAGGATGCCTGTGTGGTATGATCATTGTTTTCCGGTACATGATCGCAGGCATCTTGTTTAACATAGGTTGGATATATGATTGCGGCAGGCAAGCGTTTACATATCTACGTTATCTTCTTCTACTTTATTTAATACGGCGCCTATCAATTTTTCATTATTGCTTTTTAAAAAACGAATAGACTCTTTATCTGTCTGGCGGATGGTGGATTTGGCAGAAAAGACGGCTATCACACCATCTGAATATTTTAATAATTCTTTGGTGTCAGCATGATAATTTAATGAAGCGCCTTCCATCAGAATAAAATCGTACTGCGTACTTATTTTTTGAAGATTTTGCAGCAGGTTGTTTTTTTGCAGCACTTCATCAGGCGAAAACGCACTTTCCTTACAACCGATTATATCCACGTAGGGTATTTTGGTATGGGTGTTTACAGCGGCAAGTTTTTCTGCTCCATTGCTCTCTCCATTGAGGATAAATTGGTCGAGCAGGGGCTTTGCTTCAAATTTTTCTGTAAGCGAATTATTAGAAAAATTTGTATCAATCAACAAGACTTTTTTCCTGGCCAGGCTGAAACTATTTGCCAGGCCTTCAATAATGGTTGATTTGCCCTCCTGCGGTTTAGTGCTGGTAAACAAAATTATTTTTTTACCGCTCGCTTCTATTTCATAACGCAGTTTACGCAGGTTTTCTATATACTCATTATCAGTATCGGCCCTGGTTTCTTCGGTAATGTTAAAGTACTCGTCAATAACCTTGGTTTTCAAATCGATCTTATTTACGGTTGCCAGCAATTTTAGGTTGACTGTTTTATTAAAGATGGATGGAGCGCGCACAGACTGATCAAGAAAGTCCATAATAATAATCCAGAGCGATGACAGCATGAGTGCGGCAATGCCGCCAATACCGATCATTACTTTACGGCCCGAACGTTCTGGTTTAATGGCCGGCTGACCAATCAGCGTTTGTTTAAAATTGATTTCCGGTGCAACATTTACGCTCAATGCGCTTTGCAGCTGACCGGTCATGGTTACATATTCGTTGTTCAGCCGATCGATGTCCTTCTGCATCGCATCGGCAAGAACGCTTTCGCCACCCCCGGAGTTGGCTTGGGCATTATAGGTTACTAAATTTTGTTGCAGCTGGGTGATGGTAGAATTCTGGGCCTCAATATCATTCTGAATTTTTATTTTTTGCGATAAATAATCTTCCCGTCTTTTTCTTTTCTCGGCCCTGTCTGTGCCGCCACCGGAAGAACCACTGGGCTGCAGCTTATTCATTTTGCTTTCATTATCTTTCATAGCCGCTTCAATCGTTGGATCTGATCCACCTTTTTTTGACAATTCAGCGGCGAGGTCCCTGTTTTTTTGCTGCAAAGCAATCAGTTCTGAATTATTGGCCGGCGCAGTCTCGGTAATTGTGCCCAATCCTTCCAAATTTTGATTTACCGTACGCAAATCTCCATTGAGAATGTTTAGCTTAGATCTTTCTGTATTTAATTGCGACTGTATATCTTTCACCATTTCCAGCGCAGCAGCGTTTCTGTCTTCGGGGTTTGCCGAGTGAAATCCTGCTTTATATTTAGAAAGATCGCTTGTTTTTTGATCAATCTCCCTTCTTTTTTTAGCAGCCAGTGTATCCAGTTTTCCAGTAGATTCTTCGGCACGGGTAGACATAATGTTGGTGAAGAAAGAAATAAATTCTTTACCGATTGTATTTACCACGAAAGCCGACATTTCCGGATTCTCAGATCTGTAAATAATATTCAGGTAATCGGTGCCCTGCACACGATCTACGGTTAACTGATCAAGTATAGATTCATTTTCGTATTGATACAATTGTATTAGCTGGTAGACCTTGTTTTCTTCCGGATCATACGCTTTTAATAATTCTTTCTTGGCTCTTTTTTGCAATAAGATTTGCCGGGCCTTGTCGAGGTTTACATTTAAATACTCAGGCTTGCTTTTTTCCTTGGCGGTAAGAATGGTATACGGTGGGTTCGACGCGTCCAGGTCATGAAGCATTAAATCGTACGAAAGCATTCCAATTACCACGGGCGTCTTAAAAGTTTCTATCACATTTTTAAAGCGCTGATCAATTTCAAAGATATTCAGCCCTTCATCGGTGGTTACTTTCACCTGTTGCTTCATGGTAAACCCGGTAGAGTAGGTAGCGGCCGACAAATACATGTTCTTTTTGGTAAACGTGAACAGAAAGGCGGCGCCAATGCCGGCGGCGGTGCAAATAATAATCACCCATTTTTTGCGCAGCAGGGCATTGATAAAAAACATAAAATCCATAGAACAAATTTTTTTGCGGGTTTCAGGAATTAAAACATTGTTTTAAAACTGCTTTTGAAGAAGGCAAATTAATCAAAAAAACCAAGATGTTTTAGTTGATTGCCATCCCCCGGCCGTGCAGTTATATATACGCCAGGTCATAACAAATTAAAACTGGTAGCACACTGAACTGTTGGTTTATTTTACTAACAACAGTAACCTGGTCGTTTCAAAAGAAAAAGACTTTATAAATATTATGAACTTATAAATGAACAACAAATGATATTATAAAAAATTACCTGATTTTTGATGTGATTTACAAGCGTAAGGATATATTGGAGACTAATCCGTAGAATTACTGCCGCTGATATTAAAATAGTAAATCCCGGGTACTTTCAATTTGGACAGTGAAATATAACTAATGCAGGCGGGACAAAAATAATATTATTTTTCAATTCATGAAACAAAACTAACATTCGTTAGATTAAATTGATTTCCAAGCCCGCAAGCTGTACGTTGCAGAGCAGCCTGTACTAATATTAATTTAATAGCGTTTAGGATGCATCTGCTGAAAAATGAACAAGAAATGGCTATAAAAATATTTTTTTGGATTTTTTTCTTCGTGGTTTTTTACACTTACATCGGTTACGGCATATTAATCTGGTGCCTGAACAGTATTAGAAAGTATTTTACCAAACCAGTCCTGGAGGATGCAGCACCCCCTTTTGAACCTTTTGTTGCGCTTATAATTGCCGCTTTTAATGAAGAAGACTATATTGAAGACAAGATTAAAAACACACTGGCGCTGGATTATCCGGCTGAAAAATTAGGCATTTATTTTATAACAGATGGATCAAATGACAGTACGCCCGATAGTATAAAAAAATATCCCCGGCTAACATTACTGCATCAGCCGGCACGGCGTGGCAAAGCGGCTGCTATGAACAGGGCCATGAGTTTTATTAAGGAGCCGTTTGTTATATTTTGTGATGCCAATACGGTACTGAACGAAGCCTGTATTAAAGAGATGGTGAAGTTTTATGCAGATCCGAAAGTTGGGGCCGTAGCCGGAGAAAAAAAGATATACCAGCCTGTGCAAACAAAGGCAGCCTCAGCAGGAGAGGGGCTCTACTGGAAATATGAGTCTTTTTTAAAAAAGCAAGATTCCGATTTTTATACGGTTGTAGGGGCTGCCGGAGAACTTTTCTCTGTTCGGTCAGAATTATACCAAGCAATTGAAGAGGGGGTGCTGATTGAAGATTTTGTGCTTTCGCTGCGGATTGCGAAAAAAGGTTATGTAGTTAAATATGCGCCGGGTGCCTATGCGGTAGAATCAAGCTCAGCTTCGATTAAAGATGAGCAAAAAAGAAAAATAAGAATCAGTGCAGGCGGGTTCCAGGCAATGTATATGCTAAAGGACTTACTAAATATTTTTAAATATGGAACATTGTCGTTTCAATATATATCGCATCGGGTGCTCCGGTGGTCTGTTACGCCGGTCTGCCTGCTCTTACTATTACCTTTGAATCTTATTTTATCTGCCCGGGGTGCAGGATTAATGTATGATATTCTTCTTGTTATGCAGCTTTTATTCTACTTTGCCGGTCTCTCAGGTTGGTTCTTTGCAAACAGGAATATAAAAATAAAGGCCGTATATGTGCCCTATTATTTTTTATTTATGAATATTTCTGTTCTTTGGGGTTTCAAAAGGTTTTTAAAGGGTCAGCAATCTGTTTTGTGGGAAAAGGCTGCCCGGGAGAAGGCTTTATAATAATTGAAAAATTACCACTTTGGGGTATTGCAGCACGTATTAATTACTTGTAGTTTTGTGTGGTAATAAAAAATTAATGAGTGGCTGTTTGATTTGTTGATTTTTGTTATTATTTTTACCAGACAGTTAAGGTTAAATAGGATTCGCCAATTTACTTAACTATATTACACGCTATTCTATATATCCTTCGAAGTTCCGCTAATCCCTGGTTAATTTTCAGGCAATCCAAGCAACATTCCTTAGAATTCGTCATCACTTTTTTTAATCCGTTTTCCATTACCCTATTTATCGCCGTACCTCATCCAATTGCAGCCTACTGAAAAATTGAGTTTTTTAAAACTTAATTATTCAAAAGAATGAAAAAAAAGATTTTAGCAATTGACGAAAGTAAAGCTATCCGGTTTTTATTGCAAACTGTGCTTGGACAAAAGCACCAGGTAATAACAGCTGCAGATGGATGCTCTGCTCTATACTGGCTTTCAAAGAGAAACTTGCCAGACGTAATTATAGTAGATCCCCAGTTACCAGACATGCAGGATTGGGAACTATTGGAACATTTAAAGTCTAGTGGCCTCTATGGGCATATCCCCATCTTTGTGCTTTCTTCCTTGAATGTAAAAGAGACACAGTTAAAGTGTAAAGAACTTGGAATTACACATTATTTTCAACAACCCTTTAATCCTGTAGAACTTGAACGCGCTATCGAAGAATTGTTGATATATGAAAATAATAATAAGAATACTGTTTTAAAAGCGGTATAATATATTGCCCCGAACCCCGAAAACAAAAAAAATCCCTTAAATCAAAATCTTACCTGAATGGAACTTGTTTTTACACCCAAAGCCGGACACACTGAGAAAAAGTATAGGCACTATACTGTTAACTCTTCTGGTGTTAAGGAATTAAATACTGATAAGAAGAAAGAATTTTTCTATATTGGAAAGGATACTTTTGTTATTGATAACCTGGTTCATTCTTTTGAAAGCGGATACGCAGCGGAAAATGTTGAGAAGGCAATTTCTATTCTTGCAAAGGTTGTTGAAAAAAGAAGTGTTTATCCTGATGTAATATTGGCAGATTCTTCCATTGGCATTTCGGCTCTTAATCTGTTTTACAAATTTTTAGCAAGCAACCAGTCTTTACATAATATCCCTTTTTTAATAGAAGCTTCAAATGCAGTTGCAAAAGAATTGCCTGAATTGCGCCAACTTTCTTTTGTTGATGAAATTATTTTTCTGCATCAGCAATCAGACAAACTTCTTTCAAAGCTTCAATTTATTAGAAAAATAAAAGATGCGGGAAACCGGAAAGAGTTGCAGGAGAATATTACGCAGTCTTTTGAAAGCAGTACTGTAAAAAATGATTTGATTAAAAGAAGTTTTGATATTGTGCTTACTTCAATCATTTTATTATTATTAAGCCCCATATTTCTTCTTATAGCACTGGCCATCCGCCTGGAATCAAAAGGCCCCATATTTTATATTGCAAAAAGGGCTGGCAGGGGTTACCGTGTATTTAATTTTTATAAGTTCCGTACAATGGAAGTTGATGCAGATAAAAAAGTAGATCAACTTTCGCACCTGAACCAATACGGCTCTTCTGCGGAAAGCGGTCCTGTATTTTTTAAAGTAAGCAACGATCCGCGTATTACAAAAGTGGGCGTTTTTTTAAGAAATTCAAGCCTGGATGAATTGCCACAGCTTATCAATGTTTTAATGGGCGATATGTCACTGGTGGGTAACCGTCCTTTACCATTGTATGAAGCAGAGACACTTACTACAGATGTTTGGGCAGAACGTTTTATGGCACCTGCAGGTATTACCGGCCTCTGGCAAATTAAAAAACGCGGCCAGGATGATATGTCTGTTGAAGAAAGGATTGGTCTTGATATTGCATATGCCAACAGGAATAATTTCATGTACGACTTATGGATTATGGCTAATACTCCCACTGCCCTTATTCAAAAATCAAGTGTATAAGAGTTCTATTTTCTTCCCTGTTGCAAAAATGAAATAATAACCATGTTGCCCGGTGCAGAACCGTTTGTTTCTATTATTACTTTAAACTACAATCAGCCGGCAGTAACGTGTGCGTTTCTTGAGTCTTCCCGTACGCTCAATTATTCCAATTACGAAATACTGGTGTGTGATATGGCTTCTGACATTGATCCTACACCGCTTATTGCAGCAGGCAATTATCCTAACACCAGGCTCCTGCTCAGCAAAAAAAACCTCGGTTTCGCGGGAGGCAATAATTGGGGAATGCAGCAAGCCAAAGGAGATTTTATTTTTATAGTCAACAACGATACAGAAGTTACACCTGATTTAGTAAAGTCTTTGCTGGATCCATTTTACCGCGATAATACAATAGGTGTAACCAGCCCCAAGATTAAATTCTTTTTTCAGCCTGCTATCATTCAATATGCTGGTTTCAATCCAATGAACCATTTTACAGGGCGAACATCTGCGGTAGGTGAGATGGAGACAGATACCGGGCAATATGATACGCCTGCCGAAACCTTTGGGGCACACGGTTGCGCAATGATGGTTAAAAAAGAGGTAATTGAAAAAGTGGGTATGTTCCCCGAAAGATTCTTCCTTTACTATGAAGAATGGGACTGGTCCGCACGCATCCGTAAAGCCGGCTATAAAATATGGTATACCGCCAACGCAACTATTTACCATAAAGAATCGATGTCTGTTGGTAAAAGAAATCCGATGAAAGTATTTTACCACACCCGCAACAGGATTCTTTATATGCGGCGCAATACAAACTGGTACCAGCAGGCGGTTTTCTTTTTCTTTTTTCTTTTTTTTGTTACACCCAAATCTTTTATTACTTATTTGCGCAAAGGAGAATTTGCACAAATGAAAAATTTTTTTAAAGGATTTGCATGGAACCTCTATTCATCGAAGTATTCAAAAGTCTAAGGTGATGGGTTGGTTGTAATTTTTTATTTAAATATTCGTTTAAGGTATATGATTGTTGTTAAGCTATTATTCTGTTTGCTTTTTATTTACCTGGCAGTCAGCATTATTTATTTGCTGGTAATTGCTATCGCCGGCAGGTTTGGTAAATTACCTTCATATACAATCAGTACATACAAAAAAAGAATTGCTGTTATTATTCCTTCTTTTAAAGAAGACGCAATTATATTTGACACGGCATTTAAGGCTTCGCAGCACAATTATCCAAAAGACAAATACACCGTTATAGTTGTTGCAGATAAATTGCAACCGGAAACGGTTTTAAAATTGCGCCAAATACCAGTGGAAGTATTGGAAGTTGATGCAAATATGAAATCACGATCTGTACATGCGGCCCTGCATTTTCTTGATGAAAATAGTTTTGATATTGCTGTACTGCTGGACGCAGACAATATAATGGGAGAAGATTGTCTGGAAAAAATAAATGACGCTTTTGCACATGGATGCGAAGCAGTGCAATGTCACCGCACGGCTAAAAATCAGGAAACGTCTGTAGCAGTGCTGGATGCCATCAGCGAAGAAATCAATATTAACCTTTTTCGCAGAGGACCTGCTGTAGTAGGTATTTCCGCCGCGCCGGTGGGATCAGGAATGGCTTTTACTTTTCAATTGTTAAAACAAATCTTCAGTGTAGAACATATTCTTACTAATCCCGGGGAAGACCGGGAAATTGACATGCAGTTAATGAAGCAGAAAATTTTTATGCATTTTATTGATGATGCGTATGTTTATGATGAAAAGGTGTCTGATGCCGGCGTGTTTGAAAAACAACGGGTGAGGTGGCTGGAAGCGCAACTAAATCATATCACACGATTTTCTGATGCGGATATGAAAAATGCACCCAGAACCCCTGTTTATTACGTTAAATTCTTTCAAAACTTCCTGTTGCCACGACTCTTGCTTATCATGGTACTCGGTCTCTTATCTATTTTACTTGGTTTTCAATGGGTTTTTTCTTTCAATATTTTAATGCCTGCCCCGGCTTATTGGCTTTCCCTTGTAGTGATGTACGCTTTTGTCTTAATTCTTTCAGTTCCTGGTAGATTTTACGCAATCAGCACGCTAAAGGCTGTTGCACAGGTGCCTATACTAATGATTTCAATGATTAAGGCGCTGCTAAAGATAAAAACAGGCCGCAAAGAATTCATTCACACCCCCAAAACCTTCAAATCTTAAGCCTTCAATATTTTTTTTCCACAAGTTTGGACACGTTAACAATTTTGTGCGATTTTGGTCTTTATTTTGCTATCTTCTCGTTCCTCCCTATTTAAAAAGTTGCTAACCTTTGATTGCCTTCACAAAAAGCACAATGATTGCTTTATTTAAGACGTTATATTATTGAAAAAAACGCTACCCTTTTACAATTTAATAAGCATTATTATTTAGCTGTTTGCACGCTAACAAAAGTGTAACTGCTTTAAAACTATTTACTTATAATGGTAGCATCTTTTTATTTTATTGAATTCCCGTTTTTGGTAAGAAATTTGCTTTCTGAATACCTGCAAATTCCTAATCCAATTTATCCTAACCTGAAAACCAAAAATCTATGAAGATCAAGCTCTACCTGTTGCAGAGAGGATCCTTATTTTTTTTCTTTCTCATTCTTCTTCAATCAACTTTATTTTCACAGCAAGTTGCGAAAACGATTCCCAATTCGACTTCACCAGATGGTCTTATTGGGTTTCTCCAATTTACACCCCCGGATTACGGTAGTCAGAAACACCCTTTAATCATCTTTTTGCATGGTATTGGTGAACGCGGTAACGGTACTACGCAAATAGGCACGGTTGCCAATAACGGTACACCAAATTACTGCGCCCACGGCGCAACAATGCGTTTTACGGTTGGTGGCGTAACTTCTTCATTTGTTGTATTGTCCCCACAGTTATCTGCTCAATATGGATACTGGCCTACTTATTATGTAAAAGAAATGATTAAGTACGCAAAGGCCAACCTGTCAATAGATCCCAACAGGATCTATGTTACCGGTTTAAGCCTTGGCGGCGGTGGTGTCTGGAGACTCATAACAGATACAGAGAATTTTGATCATACATTCGATGGAACGATCGCTGCTGCAGCGCCTGTTTGCGGTACACAGGAAGAAACAGACGCTGATTTCTGTACCACAATCGGAACCAATCATTTACCAGTATGGGCTTTTCATAGTATGGATGATGGAACAGTAGGAGTAGGTGCAACCCAGCATGCTGAAATACTTGCCAATATGTGCGGCAATATTTCGCCTGCCATGAAATTTACATATTACCAGAGTGGTGGCCATGTTGGCGCCTGGATAAATGCATATGACACTGGCCACATAACTGTGCCGGTAGTTGTTAATGGTGCTGTTTCTAATTTTACTGCTAATCCTAACATTTACGAATGGTTTTTAGGATACAGCCGTTCATCGGTCCCCATTAATACGCCTCCTGCAGTAAATGCAGGAATTAATCAAGCCATTACGTTGCCATTAAGTATCGTTACCTTAACTGGTACCGGCGCGGGCACTAACGGTGCAACAATTGTGTCTTATTCCTGGGCAAAAACAAGCGGCCCGGCTGGCGGCGCAATAAGCCTTCCTCTTTTAAATACAACACTTGTAACAGGGTTGGTACAGGGAACTTATGTTTATACCCTTAGGGTTACAGATAATCATGGATTATCAGGCAGTTCAAGTGTAAGTGTAGTTGTAAACCCGTTAATCAATCAATCTCCTGTAGCGAATGCAGGCACCAATGCAAATATTACGTTACCAACAAATAGTACAACACTCAATGGTGCCGGTTCTAATGACCCTGATGGAACAATTAGCACCTATGCCTGGACTAAAACCAGTGGCCCATCCACATATAACATTGCAAATGCAGGCGCTGCTACAACAACACTCAGCAATCTTACGCAAGGTGTTTATGTATTTAAATTAACAGTTACAGATAATGCCGGCGCAACTGCATCGTCTGCTGTAACGATAACAGTAAATGCAGCAACCAACCAGGCGCCGGTTGCCAATGCAGGCGGTAATGTCAGTATAGCCTTACCAACAAACAGCACACCCTTAGATGGTACAGGTTCCAGTGATCCCGATGGCACAATCAGCACATATTCCTGGAGCAAAACCAGCGGCCCGGCATCATATAGCATTGCCAGTGCAGGTGCAGCCACCACAGTGGTAAGCAATCTTGTACAGGGCACCTATGTATTTACTTTGGTAGTTACAGATAATAGTGGTGCAACTGCATCTTCTGCTGTAACTGTGGTTGTAAATGCAGCTTCATTGCCGGCAAATCAATCGCCGGTAGCCAATGCAGGTGGAAATGTTACTATTATACTACCAACCAGTACTGCAACTTTAGACGGCAGCGCATCCAGTGATCCTGATGGAACAATCAGCACATATGCCTGGAGCAAAACCAGCGGCCCGGCATCATATAGCATTGCCAGTGCAGGTGCAGC